>JALSHL010000203.1 GCA_026982255.1 Paracoccaceae bacterium
AGGAAAAGCTCATGCGCAGGGTTGTATCCTGCGGCGCGGCGTTGGCGATGCCGGCAGCCAGAACCAGAACGGAAGTGGCCATAAGAGTTGAAATATTGTGCATTTTTATCTCCTGATTAACAACTAGTGCCCGATGATACGCAGGGGGGCGGCGTTTCCGTCGCGGAAATTGCAGAAAATTTTTCAGGTGTCGGGTATGTTGCAAAAATGCAACCTTTGCGGGAGTCAGCCGCGGCCCTTCGGATGAGATTTTTCGTAGATTTCCATCAGGCGGGTCTGGTTGACGGAGGTATAGGCCTGTGTCGTTGACAGCGAGGCATGGCCGAGCAGCTCCTGTATGGCGCGCAAATCCCCGCCGGCCTCCAGCAGGTGGGTGGCGAAGGAGTGGCGCAGGGCGTGCGGGGTGGCGGTGGCCGGCAGGCCCAGTTGCAGGCGGGATTTTTCCAGCAGCTTTTGCACCATGCGCGGGTTCAGCCGTTTGCCGCGCGCGCCAAGAAACAGCGGGTCGCCCGCTGCCTGTTCATAGGGGCAGAGGCGGATATAGCTGGCGACGGCGGCGCGGGCCGCGGGCAGAACCGGAACAAGGCGGGTCTTGTCGCCCTTGCCGGTGATGCGCAGGACCTCGGGCAGGGGATGGGCCGAACGGGGCAGGTTCAGGGCCTCGGATATACGCAGGCCGCAACCGTAGAGCAGCGTGACCACGGCGACGTCGCGGGCGGCGATCCACGGGGTCTTGTGCTGGACCTCGGCAATGTCGAGCAGGTCTTTGGCGGCGTCCGCCGAGACGGGGCGCGGCAGGCGTTGTTTCAGCTTCGGCGCGCGGGTGGCAGTGACGGCCGCGGATTCCACGCCTTCGGCATCGGCCAGCCAGCGGTAGAAGGATTTGACGGCCGACAGCGCGCGGGCCAGCGAGCGGGCCGACAGGCCGCGTTGACGCTCATGCGCCATCCATGCGCGCATGTCGGCGGTGGTGATCTGCGACAGGGCGGTTTTGCCGACATCCCCGCCAAGGTGCAGGGTCAGGAAACCGAGAAAGCCCGAAACATCGCGGCGGTACGCCTCGACCGTTTTGTCCGAGGCAGCGCGCACGCCACGCAGTTTTTCCAGCCACGCCTCCAGCAGGTGGAGCGCCTGACCGGAGGCGGGGGTCATGCCACCCAGCGGCGCAGGATGCGTTCCAGCGCGTGGGCGAAAAACGCCAGCAGGTCGGTACCCTGGTCGGGGGCGAAACGGTTCGGGTCGTTGGAGCCGAAAACCACCATGCCCGGCATTTGCGCGGTGCCGAGGTCGAGGCGCAGGATGGCCTCGGACTGCACGTCGATGGCGGCATCGCCGAAAATGGACCCTTTGGCCTCGGAGGCGGGGCGCAGGGTGACCTGTCGGGCCGGACTGCTGCGCCCGCCGGTGACATAGGCGGCGACGCCCTGTTCGGGCAGGGCGACGACCACGTTCTGGAGCGGCCCCTCGGGACCGATGGGGGTGCCGCCCTCGGCCTTGAAGGATTCCAGACACAGGCGGATCACGTCGACGGCCAGGATATTGGCGACGTCGTGGTCCAGCACCTGCAGGAATTCCTCGAAGGTTTCGGCGTCGAGTAGCGACAGGATCGCGCGGTGGATCTGGTTGGTACCGGCGAGGTTCTCGTAGGCCGCCGCGACCACGGTGCGGTGGGTGTCCTCCAGCTTGTCGAGGCGGGCCTCCAGCCGTTCCACAAAGACGCCGCGCAGAT
Organism: Paracoccaceae bacterium; assembly: GCA_026982255.1. GTDB lineage: Bacteria > Pseudomonadota > Alphaproteobacteria > Rhodobacterales > Rhodobacteraceae > NORP23. Next base: position 1,730 of record JALSHL010000203.1, read on the forward strand.
CGACGACGTTGCCCTGCGTTTCGTCCTGCGCCTTCAGCAGGGCGCGCATCAGGTCCGGATCGTCGAGGATCACCGAGGGGTCCTTGACGATTTCGTCTTTCAGATTGGCGGGAAGCTCGGTCATGGCGGTTACAGGATTTTCTGGCCGGTTTTGGCCCAGTCTTTCATGAAACCCTCCAGCCCCTTGTCGGTCAGGGCATGGTCGGCCAGCTTGCGCAGGACCGAAGGCGGGATGGTGGCCACATCGGCGCCGATCAGGGCCGATTGCGTGACGTGGTTGACCGTGCGCACCGAGGCCACGAGGATTTCGGTGGTAAAGGCGTAGTTGTCATAGATGTCGCGGATGTCGGAGATCAGCTCCATCCCGTCGGCGTTGATATCGTCGAGACGACCGACAAAGGGGCTGATGAATGTCGCCCCTGCCTTGGCCGCCAGCAGCGCCTGATTGGCCGAGAAGCACAGGGTGACG
>JALSHL010000204.1 GCA_026982255.1 Paracoccaceae bacterium
TATCCTGTTTACCTCGGGTGCGACCGAGGGGATCAATCTGGTTTCCTATGCCTGGGCCGCGCCGCGGTTGCAGGCTGGGGACGAGATTCTGTTGTCGGTGATGGAGCATCACGCCAATATCGTGCCGTGGCATTTCCTGCGCGAACGACAGGGCGTGGCGCTGAACTGGGTCGATACCGAGGACGACGGCGCGCTTGATCCGCAGAAGGTGATCGATGCGATCACGCCGAAAACCAGGCTGGTGGCAATCACGCATATGTCGAATGTGCTGGGCACGGTGGTGGATGTGAAAACCATTATCGAGGGCGCGCACGCCAAGGGGGTTCCGGTGCTGGTGGACGGCTCGCAGGCGACAGTGCATATGCCGGTGGATGTGACCGATCTGGGCGCGGATTTCTATGTGATTACCGGCCACAAGCTTTACGGGCCTTCGGGGTCCGGCGCGATCTATGTGCATCCCGACCGCATGGCCGAGATGCGGCCCTTTATCGGCGGTGGCGACATGATCGAATATGTCAGCAAGGAGGATGTGAGCTACAACATCCCGCCGCACAAGTTCGAGGCCGGAACGCCGGGGATCGTGCAGACCATCGGTCTGGGCGCGGCGCTGCGCTATATGATGGATATCGGCATGGAAAATATCGCCGCGCACGAGGCGAAGCTGTTCGCCTATGCCAATGAGCGCCTGCGCGGGCTGAACTGGCTGAACATTCAGGGCAATGCCGCCGGCAAGGGGGCGATATTCTCGCTGACCATGGACGGCGGCGCGCATCCACATGATATTTCCACCATCGTTGACCAGAAAGGCGTGGCAATCCGCGCGGGGCACCACTGTGCGCAACCGTTGATGAAACATCTGGGCGTCAGCGCCACGGCGCGGGCCTCGTTCGGCATGTATAACACGGTTGAAGAGGTTGATACGCTGGTCGCGGCGCTGGAGACCTGTCACGAGTTGCTGGGGTAGGGGCGGGGTGCAACCCTACACCTGCATTTCCTTTGTGGCCGTGAGTTTTATGGCGGGGTAGTCGCGTTCCACCCTGTCGATATCCCATTGCAGGCGGGTCAGGAATACCGGATCGCCGTCGTGGTCCGTGGCCATGTGGCCCTTGTTCGCGGCGATGAAGGCATCGACGGCGTCGCGTTCGCCGTTGACCCAGCGGGCGGAGGTGAACTGCGTCGGCTCGAACCGCACGGGCAGGCCGTATTCCAGCTCGATGCGCGAGGCCAGAACCTCGAATTGCAACTGCCCGACCACGCCGACGATGAAGCCGGAGCCGACTTCGGGTTTGAATACCTTGGCGGCGCCTTCCTCGGCGAACTGGTTCAGGGCCTTGTCGAGATGCTTGGCCTTCATCGGATCGCCCGCCCGCACGGTTTGCAGCAGCTCCGGCGCGAAGGAGGGGATGCCGGTGAAGCGGATATCCTCGCCCTCGGTCAGGGAATCGCCAATGCGCAACTGGCCGTGGTTGGGGATGCCGATGATGTCGCCGGCCCAGGCGTCCTCGGTCAGTTCGCGGTCGTTGGCGAGGAACATCATCGGGTTGGAGATCGCCATCGGCTTGCCGGTGCGCGTGTGTTTCAGCTTCATGCCGCGTTTGAAATGGCCGGAACACAGGCGCACGAAGGCGATGCGGTCGCGGTGTTTGGGGTCCATGTTGGCCTGCACCTTGAACACGAAACCGGCGACCTTGCTTTCGCTTGGCAGCACCTCGCGCGGGGTGCCGGGGCGGACCTGCGGCGGCGGGCCGTAAGAGGCAATGCCGTCCATCAGTTCCTGCACACCGAAGGAGTTGATCGCCGAACCGAACCAGATCGGGGTCATGGAGCCGTTCAGGAATGCCTCGCGGTTGAAGGCGGGCAGCAGCTCGCGCACCATTTCGACCTCTTCGCGCAGTTTTTCCAGCAGGTCGGCGGGGACGTGTTGTTCGATGGCCGGATCGTCGAAGCCGTTGATCTCGATACTGTCGGCCTTCACGTTGCGGTCGGCGCGGTCCATGATTTGCAGGCGGTCGTTGATCAGGTCATAGGCGCCGATGAATTCGCGGCCAACCCCGATAGGCCAGCTGGCAGGGCAGACGTCGATGGCGAGGTTTTCCTGGATTTCGTCGATGATCTCGAAAATATCGCGGCTCTCGCGGTCCATCTTGTTACAGAAGGTGACGATGGGCAGGTCGCGCAGGCGG
>JALSHL010000205.1 GCA_026982255.1 Paracoccaceae bacterium
CAACCATCTGCGGGCATGGCTGGTGTTTTTCCTGCACGGGGTAGAAGAAACTGCCCGCAGCGCCGCCGATGCCTTTCGCGCCATTCTGGAACTGAAAGCCCGGATCGAGGGCGACGTGCTGCCGCGCTTCAGCGCCCGCCGCCAAAACAACGCCCAAGCGCTGATGCGCTATCTGTATGGGCGTCCGGTTATTGATGTCAAAGCGGTGGCCGCATTGACCGGCAGCACCGCCAACACCGCCTCGGCCCTGATTTCCGATTTGGTGGAGTATGGTGTGCTAACCGAAATCACCGGCCAACAACGCAACCGCCTGTTTGTTTTTCAAGAATATATTGCCCTTTTCAGGAGATAGAAAATTGTCCGACCCTCGTAACGTCCCCTCCGTATCCGTCACCTATGCCCGCACCGGTGGCTCGACCACCTCCAACGAGATGGGCATGCGGGCGATGCAGGAGCGGGCCTATGAAAAACGCGGCGAGCAATATCTGCTGATCAAATCACCGCCAGCCTCGGGCAAAAGCCGCGCGCTGATGTTCATTGCGCTCGACAAACTGGAAAATCAGGGGGTGAAACAGGCGATCGTGGTGGTGCCGGAAAAATCCATCGGGGCGAGCTTTAACAATGAGCCGCTGAGCGATTTCGGTTTTTGGGCCGATTGGAGCGTCGCGCCGAAATGGAACCTGTGCAACGCCCCCGGCGAGGATGGCGGCAAGGTCAAATCCGTTGCGGCATTTTTGCAAAGCGATGACAGGGTTCTGGTCTGCACCCACGCCACATTCCGGTTCGCCGTGGATCAGCTGGGGGTGGAGGCCTTTGACAACCGCCTGATCGCCATCGATGAATTCCACCATGTCAGCGCCAACCCCGATAACAAGCTGGGCGCGCATCTGGCGGCCTTTATGGCGCGCGACAAGGTGCACATGGTGGCCATGACCGGATCGTATTTTCGCGGCGATGCCGAGGCCGTCCTTGCCCCCGGAGACGAGGCTAAATTCGAAACCGTCACCTATACCTATTACGAGCAGTTGAACGGCTATGAATTTCTGAAAACGCTCGATATCGGTTATTTCTTTTATTCCGGTTCCTATGCCGATGACATCATGAAGGTGCTGGACCCGGCCGAAAAAACCATCTTGCATATTCCGAACGTGAATTCCCGCGAAAGCACCAAGGACAAGCACAAGGAGGTCGATCACATCATCGACGCGCTGGGCGAATGGCAGGGCACCGATCCGGAAACCGGTTTTCAACTGGTAAAAACGCCGGGCGGACGGGTGCTGAAAATCGCCGATCTTGTGGATGATGAAGCGGCCAAACGTGATCGCGTTTCGGCGGCGCTGAAAGACCCCGCGCACAAAAATGACCGCGACCATGTGGATATCATCATTGCGCTGGGCATGGCCAAAGAGGGCTTTGACTGGATCTGGTGCGAACATGCACTGACGGTCGGGTATCGGGCCAGCCTGACCGAGATCGTGCAGATTATCGGCCGCGCCACCCGCGATGCGCCGGGCAAGGAACGGGCACGCTTTACCAACCTGATTGCAGAGCCAGACGCCGCCGAAGACGCTGTAACTGAAGCTGTCAATGACACGCTGAAGGCAATTGCCGCCAGCCTGCTGATGGAGCAGGTTTTGGCACCGCGTTTCAATTTCACCCCGAAGACTCCGCAAAGTACCCCGGTTGAAGGTTTCGACTATGGCGAGGGCGGGTATGACCCGAAAAAATGTAACGTCGGGTTCAGCGAAGAAAGCGGCCAGTTCCAAATCGAGATCAAGGGACTGGCGGAACCGAAAAGCAAAGAGGCGCAACGTATTTGCCAGCAAGACCTGAACGAGGTGATCACTGCTTTTGTTCAGGACAAAACCACAATCGAGCGGGGGTTGTTTGATGAGGAGATGGTGCCGCAGGAATTGACCCAGGTGCGCATGGGTAAAATCGTCGGAAGCAAATTCCCCGAGCTGGACCCCGAGGATCAGGAAGCGGTGCGCCAACATGCAATTGCCGCTTTGAACCTGACGCAAAAAGCCAAAGAGGTTGCCCTGTCTGGCATGGATGATGCCCAGACGGGCGGCAATACCGCCCTTATTGACGGGGTGCGCAAGTTTGCAATGGACGTGCGCGATCTGGATATTGATCTGATCGACCGGATCAACCCGTTCAGCGAGGCATATGCCATCCTTGCCAAGACCATGAGTGAGGAAAGCCTGAAACAGGTTGCCGCTGTGATTTCGGCCAAGAAGGTGCAGCTTTCGCCAGAAGAGGCACGCAATCTGGCAAAGCGGGCGCTACGATTCAAGCAAGAACGCGGGCGGTTGCCGTCGATCACATCCCCCGATCCTTGGGAAAAGAAAATGGCCGAGGGCGTGGCGTATCTTGCCCGCATGAAGCAGGAGGCCGCAAATGGTTAAGGGATTTACATCGGAAGATGATAAACTGCTGGCCGAGCTTGGTGTCGAGGTCGAGGCAAAGAAAACCGTTAGCCGCACTCCGCGCGAAGAGCGCATCATTGCCGGATTTGAAGAGATACAGCGTTTCACCAAAGAACATGGTCGCCCACCGCAACATGGCGAGGACCGCGACATTTTCGAGCGCCTCTATGCCGTGCGACTGGATCGCATGCGGGAGGTGCCGGAATGCCGGAATTTGGTTGAGCCTGTAGACGATCAGGGGCTTCTAGGGGGGGCAACCGCTGAAACCGAAAATGAAGCTGACGATCTCGATGATGCAGCACTATTGGCCGAGCTTGGAGTGGAGGTTGATGCCGCCCCGATTACCGAATTGCGCCATGTTCGCTCAAGCGCTGAAAAAAAGGCGGCTGAAGATATTGCCGGTCGCGAGAGGTGCGAAGATTTTGAAACCTTCAAACCATTGTTTGAGCAGGTTCAAAAAGAGCTGAATACCGGCCTGCGTGAAACCAGGCCTTTCGAGATGAAGGCCGAGATTGAAAAAGGCCGGTTCTTTATTGTGGGGGGGCAAAAGGCTTTTGTTGCCGATAAGGGCGAAATCACCATCACGGAGCACGGACGCACAGATGCCAGATTGCGCGTGATTTTCGACAATGGGACCGAAAGCAACATGCTTATGCGCTCGCTTCAGCGTGCCCTGAACAAGGATGAAGCCGGAAGACGGATCACCGAGCCGACCGCCGGGCCGTTGTTTTCCGACCAGACAATCGACGGGGACGAAGCAAGCGGGACGATCTATGTGCTGCGGAGTAAATCCGATCATCCGCTCGTCGCGGGAAATCGGGATTTGGTTCACAAAATCGGTGTGACCAATATGAGCGTGGAAAAGCGGATAGCCGGGGCACATCTTCAGCCAACATTCCTGATGGCCAATGTCGAAATCGTGGCGAGCTATGAGCTCTACAACATCAATCGCACAAAACTTGAAAACCTGATCCACCGCATTTTTGAGCCCGCACGGCTCGAGATTGAAATCATGGACCGTTTCGGGCGGCCCGTTATGCCCCGCGAATGGTTTCTTGTGCCGCTTTTTGTGATTGATGATGCTGTTGACAAACTTAAGGACGGGACGATTTCTGGATATCGCTACGATCCTGATAGTGCAGCTTTGCAGAGGCACGGGTAAGCTGCGATGCCCTTTCCTCTTTCACCTCAAAGCGTTAACGCTATAGCCGAAATTATCAGCGGGGGAGGCGGTAATGATCCTGATCCACCCATTGGCATCTACCGTAGTGGGCCAAAAATCGAGAATTTCATGCGCGCCTGCAATGTTGATTTCAGGTTGGACGGCTCTCGCGTTCCATCCCTAGTGACATGCCTCATCAACCTCAATAATGGCTTCGAGGCTGAGCAAGTCCTACCGAGGATTATTGAGTCTGCTGCTGATCCCCGTGATTTCATCCACGAGCCTGCGCGCCATACTATCGTGCTAGAATACCTCAATCGCGTGCTGCGCTTTGATGGTTTTGAGCTACAGCAACAGGGAGGACGGATACGCTTGATCGAGGCAGGCAAAGGTATTCCCGTTCTTGCAGAGCTTGCAGGATTGTCCGAAGTCATTGATTTCGACACTGTGAATCGAGATCTGGAACGCGCCCTTGCAAACAGCCAGACGGATCCTGAAGATGCCGTCACCGCTGCGTGTAGCACGTTCGAAAGTGTTTGTCGGTCGATCCTAATCGAACTCGGACAACCCTTACCTGCGAAGAAAGACGTGCAGGGACTCTACAACGCAGTGAAGCAGCCGCTTGGCCTATCTCCCGATCGCTCCGACGTTGACCCCTTGATTGCCAAAGATGTTCGGCAAATCCTGTCTGGCCTGGCTACGGTAGTTGGAGGGGTGGGGGCATTGCGCACCCATGGTGGCGACGCCCACGGCCGCGAGAAGGGCTATGCCCGTGTCGATACGCGGATCGCTCGCTTAGCGATCCATGCCGCAAGTACGGCGTCACTCTTTCTCATCGAGACATGGCAACGCAAGTTTCCGGCCCGCCCGCTCACCAAGGTTGATGATCCAGAATTGTGATCATCAAATACTACGTTGTGGATAAATCAAGATTTTTTGGTGCATTATTTCGACCCAATAATATTAATTGCTTGGTGCGCGCAAAGGTCGTGTTCAGAATAAGCGCATGAATTTGACCGACTAGGAAATTTCGTGTTAGAAACGTTGGCAAATTCGAGACTGATCGCGCAAGGTAGTGTAATCGCTCAACATTTCGTTGAGCGCCGACCCTTCCGGCAACGCCAGCACTTCCTCTGCCGCCTTTGCCTGAATACCCGCGTCATACTCCACCACCGGCGGGCATACACCTGTGACCCGCTCAGAATTTACCGTCGCGCAGGCGCTCAGCAAGCTCGTTACGATTACGAGGGCGGCGAGACGCGGCCTCGAGCATTCGGCGCTGGATTTCATTGGCTTTCTCCGTATTTTCGAGCCGTTCTGCCAGCCGTCCGGCACGCTCGCCGGAGCGGCGCAGGGATAGGAGGAACAGCGATATTGTTAGGATGATTACGGCCCACTTTCCGACGGCCAGAGCGAGGCGGCTGCCGGTGAGCCATGTGATCAGCGCGCCCATTAGCGCCGCCCTTTCCGCCAGTCATCCCAGCGGGCGTAGATGGTGACCCCGATGCCGATCAGGGCCACGGCGATGAACAGCCAGCGGATTGTGTCGAGCCAGGGTATCAGCGGTTGCAGGGCGGATTGGGCGTCGGTGGCGGCCTGCTGCATCACCTCGACACCGGCCGCGCCGATGGTGGCGACACCGGCTGCGCCGCCGCCTTTCATGGTGCGGGATTCCGTCAGGGTTGCGCGCAGGCGCGGTGGTTCGGGGGCAAATCGAGTGGTGCGACCATTGCGAATGGCGCGGGGCGGAAACGGATCACCCCATTGGCGGGCGCGGCCGATGTCGATGTGCATGAAGTTCTGGCGGGGATAGAAGCCGAAGCCGGTGAAGCCGACGGCGCGAGCCGCGACCTCAAAACCCACGGGATCATGGTTGGCCATAGAAATATCGAACGCCGCGCCCTGCAAATGCATGGAGTGTTTGGCCCCGCCGACCTGCCGGTTATAGGCGGGGCTGCGATAGGCGGAGTTAACAATCATTGGTACACCAAGGCGGTCCCGCAAGGCCTGCAGCTTGTCGAGGGCGGGTTCGTTGATACGGATGGTGCCATCGCCACGGCAGGCGATTTCCTCGGGTGAAAAGTTGAGCCAGCGCCAGAGTTTACCGGGCACGTCGCGCCAGTCAGCGTAATAGTGGGTGGTCATGATTTCCTCCAGAAATGAAAAACCCGCCGGTTGGCGGGCATGTGGTCGGGTGATTTTGGGTTGCTTAGCCGAACAGCTTGAGCTTCACGGCTATACCCGCGATCAAGGCGAGCAACAGGCCGGTAGTGATCAGGCGCACAATGGTTTGCCAGGCGGTGCGGCGCGCCATGCGCAGGCTATCGAGTAATGTGCGCAGGTCGTGGATGTCGATAGCGGCTTCGGGGCCGTCAAGGCCAACATCGGCCAGGGCACGGCGTGCGCCCTGTTCGGCGGCGCGGGCCAGCATGGCCTCGAATTCGTCCTCGGGCATGCGCACAAAGCCCGCTTCAATTTTTTGCGGGGTCATGGGGTTCCTTTCTGTGTTGATATGCGTTGGAAACGCCGGGATCAGGATTGCGGCGCGCTGGGCAGAAAATAATGAATGGCCATGCGCACAGCACCGCCGGTGAAATTCCCGCCATTGGCGGTGAGAATGATCGGGGTGGCGCTATAGAAAGCCTGCGGGCCAATGACACCGACATTGGTGCTGCCGGCGGCAACGCCAAGGCTGCCGCCGAACTTTGATATCTCGCCCGCAATCCCGCAATCATAGGAGGTAGCACCTGTAATGGCGGTGACGGTGCGGGTTGACACCCCCAAAACAATGGCGCGGTTTGGAATGGAAATGGTTGAGTTAACCGAGGCTCCGGACAAATTGGAAAGCAGTTCTTCGGCCACGACCATGTCGGTTGCCGAACCGGCAAGCCCTTGAGCCACTCGAACAGAGGATGCGCGGGTCAGAAGACCCATGGCTGTGTTCAGCCCGATCCACGCATTGCCGTTCCAGACCAGAAGCTCGCTGGCCGCAACATCCCACGCCATCCAGCCGGTCTGCGGGATCATGCGCAGCCATGCCCCGCCGGAAAACAGCGCAATACTGTTGTCCCAGCCGGACCATGCGCCAGTGGCACCGGTGCCGATGATGTGGCGTTCGCCCTCGGCCGGTGTGGCGGGGGGAGATGTTGCGCCAACTGCAACAACCGCCATCTGGGCCAGCGCGTCGATCAGGCCCAGGGCCTCGTTGACGGTCACATGTTTTTGCGCCTGCGCGGCCGCCAGATACGGCAGGGACAGATTCGGCGTATTAGTCATAGGCTTTCCTTGATGGTGAGAGTTTGGGCGAGCGGCACGCCTCGACCCAGCGCTCCAATCTGGTATAGGCGGATCGAAAGACTGCTGACCGGCCCGCCAAAATCAGCGCTCTGCATGGCGGCGGTGTAGGTGAAGATCGGAGCGGTCAGGCCGGACACGGTGCGAACGACTACAGTCCCGTTCAGGATTTCCAGATCATAGGCCTCGGTGGCTTCTGACATCGGCACATCAGTCAGCACCCAGCTATCGGCCGAGAGCGACCGGTCGCACCGCAACCAGCGCAACGACAGATCGCCGTTGGCCTCTCGCCGCATCCGCACTTGTGCTGGTGCGAAGGGCATCAAGCCCCGCCCGTTCGGGGTGAAGCTCTGCGCCTGCATGATGGCATCGGACGGCGCGGCACTGGCCGGACCGATGCGCCAGTTCCACGGCAGGCCGAGATCGGCTTTGGCAATCGAGAGCGGCTGGAGGCCAGAACCAAAAATCACGACCCGCGCACCGGTGGGTGCGGGGTTGCCCATGGCATCGCCAGTGCCGCGTTGGCCGCGCAACAGGCGGGTCAGACGATAGCGACCGGCGGCAACCAGCTCCGCATTGCCGAACTGGATGACTTCCCAGATGCCGGGCGTGCTTTCAACCGCCAGCGCATTGGCTCCGGCGAACAGTTCGGTGTCAGTAACGCTGGTCAACGTGCCCGAGAAAAGATCGATCAGCAGTTCATTGCCATGATCAAAGCGGTTGAGCTGCCCCGCTGGCAAGTTAGTTGCCAAAACACCCATGTGCGCAGATTGGCCGATGGTATCGAGTAGCGCGAAACCTGAGGTGATGGCGCTACGCCAGATGGCTGCCGTGCCGTACCACGGCTTTGCAAACACCGCTGCATAAGGCTGATGCGCCGACACGGTGTCGACAATTTGCGGCAGGTTCATCAGGGCGACCTCGGCGGGACCATAAACCGTCGCGCCGGGTAGTTTCGCCGAACGGTATTGCCCTGGTGGCAGATCGTAAATGGCGGCATCCGTCCGGATCGCCTCGATGGATCGCGCGCCGGCATCACCAATACGGGTGATGCGATAATCGATCAGGCGGCCATCATTGGCGAGACTGACCACATCGCCGGGATCGAGCGGCAGACGCGAGGGTGGTAATTTGGCCGTCAAGGTCTCGCGCCCGATCCACGCCTCCATCAGGGCACGGCGGCAGCGCCGGTCGGCTTCTTCCAGCGACACGGCCAGCGGGAAGCTGTCGGCTGCCACGCGGGCGGCCTCCACCGTAGTGCGGCGGGCCTCGACGGTGGCGGCGTCATATTCCTCGTCAGGGCGCACCAGCTGCCATTTGAGGGCTTGCGGCAGTTCGGTTTCCTGCCCGCGGGTCAATTCCATGACGTCGCCGGAATTGGCCACCATGTCATCCGGTGAGATAACTGACGCAGCCTGCTGACCGCGTGTCACAAACCGGATAACGCCACCGCTTTCCACCGCATCAAACCCGAAATGCCGCGCCAATGTCGAAATCGAGGCGCGTGGGCTTTCCAGGGCGGAAATCACAAAGCCCGGGACGGTGTCGGAAAGCTCGCTCACGTCGATAAGCGCATCATCCAGCCCCGCGCGGAGGCAAAGCTCGCGAACCAGCGCGCCAAGGCCGACCGCGCCGAGCCGCCCGTTCAGCCAATGCCCGAGCCGCCAGTTCGGTGCATCGGCCCAAACATCCTCGCGCGCCGGAAAATCCGGATAGGGCCGCGCGTCCCACGTCCAGACAGCCGCTTCGCCCATATCGATCATCGGGGCGGCGTAAATAGTGCTGGTCGGATTATTGGCCGGATCACCCCAATATCCCAGCAATGCCTCGATATAACGCCGCTGGATCGCTTCATCCTGCCAGCCCCGCGAGAAATGCGGTAGCGCGCTCTCGGCCGACTTCGGATCATAAAACACATTGGGCTGGTTGGTGCCACGATCGACAGCCGGACAGCCGAGCTCGGTGAAGCGAATGGGCTTTGATTGTGGCACCCAGCCGGTGGTGGAAACGGCAACCGGAATAATACTCAGGCCCAACACGATGATGTCCTCGCCCGACACTGCCGAGTCCGGTCCGATGCCCCAGCGTGCGGTGACCTCGATCAGCGGTGTCACGCGAAACACCAGTTGGTGCACGCCCACGCCGACAATTTGTTCTGACACGATCGCGACCGAGGATGCGTCTGACGCCCAGATCGAGGGGTTAAGCAACGGGCCGTATACCGAGAGGGTAAAATAAGGCGATGCCTGATAGACCAGCACCTTACGCCTGCCCGAGGTGCCAGGCTTGAAATAGCACCTTACCTCGTATGTCTGCCCGGCCTGCAGCGTTACCAGTGTGGGTTCTTCAATCCGGTGCCAGACCTTGCCAGCCGAGGCGACGCTTTGAGCGCTGAAAAACCCGCCATACGACGTCGGATCAGTCGCTCGGGCAACCGGGCCGACATTGGTCCATGCGGGAGGGTTGGCCCCATTCGGGGTGAGACCAACGCGCACTCCGCCCGGGCGGTCATAATGCGGGTTGGCCCACCACGCACGGATATCCTTGGGGCGAAACACCCAAGGCTGATTATAGACCCCGTCGGTAATGGGCGTGCGGTTTTGGGCGGTGCGATCGGTGTCCGAGGCATAGAACCAGTCGAACCCTTCGCCACCCTCGATATTGCTGCGTAGATAGTCGAGATCGCGGATCGAACCCCATCCCGCCTGTGCATCCGCGTGGTCAAATCCGTCCCGCCAGTCCGACAGGGGCAGGTAATTGTCGATGCCGATGAAATCTATGCTCGGATCAGACCACAATGGATCGAGGTGATAGAACAAATCACCCGAACCGTCCGTTGGCTGGTGCCCGAAATATTCCGACCAGTCGGCGGCGTAGCTGATGGCGGTGTTGGCACCGAGAATGCCCACAACATCACCGGCCAGTTGCTTCAGTGCCGCCACGACCGGATAGCTGGTCGCACCATTCGCAATGGTTGCCCGGTCGCGAATTGTCGTCAAGCCGCGCAATTCCGAGCCGATCAGGAAAGTGTCCACCCCGCCTGCGGCCGCACAGAGATGGGCATATTGCAGGATCATGCGCCGGTAGCCCCAATCAGAACCCCCGGCCCAGGAGACGGTCTCGCCGCTGATGGCAAAGTCCGCAACCTGTGCATTGCCCATGAATGCGGAAACCTGCGTGGCGGCAGCGGCGGTCTTGTCCACGGTTCCGGCATAGCCTGCCGCCGGAGAACAGGTGATCCGCCCGCGCCAAGGGTAAGAGGGCTGGCCGGTTGTAGCCGCATTATCGGAATACGGATCGGGCAGCGTATTGCCCGTCGGAATATCAATCAGCAAAAACGGATAGAAGGTAACCCGCAGCCCGCGTGCCTTGATCTCCTGAATGGCCTGCATCACGGCGAAATCCGCCGGTGTGCCGCCATAGGCGGTGCGACCGGTTGCGTCCAGGCTGATCACATGGGCACCGGCGCGTGTGACACCATTCACGGCCCAGCTTTTTGGCGTGGTGACCTTGATGGTGTTCTCGACTCCGGGTTTAAGCTGGCAGTTTCCGGCCCGCAGGTCGGTGCCGAACCAGCTGACCACGAGGCTGATGCTCTCGATATTCGGCGCGGCGGCCTGCAACTGGTCCAGCGCCGCGACGATGTCGGGCACGGTGTTGGTGGTGTGCACGTTTTCCGAGGCGGTATTGCCACCGGTGCCACGGGAAATTCCCTCGGTGGCATAGACGAACTCGCCGGTGCCGGGGATCAGGGTGACGGCGCGGATCATGCCTTCGGCCGTGTCGGGCGCGATGACGGGGTGGAAGATCTCGAAAGACAGCTGGGGGATGCGGTTGCCGAATTGCTCCAGCGGCAGTTCCTCGAACATCACATAGGCGGTGCCGCGATAGGCGGGGGCGTTGCCGGTGCCCATTTTGGCCTCGATAAACGGGTCCGGTTGCTGGGTCTCGTCGCCGGTGTAAATCCGCCATGTGATACCGGAGAGATCGAGCGGTTTGCCATCGGCCCAGATGCGCCCGATGCCGGAAATCGGCCCCTCGCACAGCGCCACCGCGAAGGACGCGGAATAAAGATAGGCCGTGGTGGTCACCTCCGGCCCGCCGCCCTTGCCGCCACCCTGGGTGGTCGTGTTCACCGTTTCGGTGAAATCCGTGGCCCAGATGATATTGCCCCCGATCCGCATCCGGCCATAAATGCGCGGGATCACCGCCCCCTCGGTCGAGGTGGTGAGGGTCAGGTTTTCCAGCCGCTGGCCTTCGATGCGCTGCCCGGGGGCAAGCGAGGAGACAATCCAGCTGTCGATCATCGAGCCCGCAAACGAGCCGATCGCGCCGCCGATGGTGGCAGCGGATACGCCGAGGATGGCCCCGCCGATACTGCCACCTATCGCGGCACCGGCCGAGGCGAGAAGAATGGAAGCCATGGATTACCTCACAGGAAAACGGAAGGCGAAGGCGATCCGGCGCTGCCAAGCAGGCGTCAGATGCTCCTCGATCACTCCGGTGCGTTCATAGGCGTGGATGAAATGCCCACCTCCGGACAGTATTCCGACATGCTTGGCAATCGCGCCCGCGCGCATCCGAAACAGGACAACGTCGCCGGTGCGGGCCTCTGAAACCTCCAGTTCCTGCATTGCGATCCGCGCGGCCTCGGCCAAGACCTCCACCGGTCCTGCCTCGCCCCAATCACGGGAATATGGCGGCACCGGCATCGGTTCTGGGCCGACCACGTCTCGCCAGACACCACGCAGAAGCCCGAGGCAGTCGCAACCCACATCGCGCACCGAGGCCTGATCGTGATACGGGGTGCCAATCCAGCGGCGGGCGGCTTTGACGATCCGCGCCGGGGCTGTTCGGCTTCGGCTCATAACACCGATCCCGCATTGGCATCGCCCTTGGCCGCGTAGCGGATGATGGTGTCCTGTCCGGGGATATGGGGAAAGCCTCGGAAATTGACCGCGTTGGCAAACTTGGCCTGACAGGTTTCAAACCGCTTGTCGCAACCGGCGAAGATATCAAAAGTATTGCCGACCTCGACCGGACGCACAGGAGCCTCGAGCAAAGTGATGTTTATATCCGCGCCTACACTGGCGTGGCCCAGCACCTCGGCCTTGCGTCCGGTATTGGCTCCGGTCAGCCATTGCAGGGTGCCGAGCGCAAACCAGCCCTCGGCAAAGCCGGAAAGGCCGGAAACTGCAAAGCCGCGATCGCCCGACAGCGAAACCACGGTGCCCGATGCCTTGAAGGCGGCTGCATTCAGATCGACACCGCAGCGGGCATCGCCCAATGCCGCATCGCAACTCGCCTGAAACGTCCGCCCGAGGGTTTGCCCCAGCACATGGGCGAGGCTACGCATCTCGGCCACGAAATGCAGCCGCCCGCGCCGGACCTGACCGATAGCACCGCGCCGCAGCAGGGCACGACTGGTTGTGTCGGCCCAGTTCACCCGCCAGATTTCCACGGTCGCATTGTCCCAGCGACCATCGAAAATATCGGTCTCGGTGATGGTGGCGGAAGTCAGCACCCCCTCGGCTTCCTGCGCATCGACAGACAGGTCGGAACCGGAGCGGATTTCCGAGGCGGTGAAGCCGGATTCCGGCTCGAAATTCGTGCCGTCGAACGTCAGGGGCCGGTCGTGGTCGGTAAAGCCGAACACCGCCCCGTCATTGCGGGTGAGCCGCCAGCACCAGGCCAGCGTTGTCGTGCCGGAATCGAGATGGGATTGCAGGGAAGTTAGAAAAGATTTCATCGGCGGACCTCGATCAGGGGGATGGATGTGATGGAGCCAAGGCGTTCGATGTCGTGGGTCACGTCGAGCCGGTCGGTATCGAAACGCACCGGCACGTCGAATGCAAAACCGGCGGTGACCATGAGGCCGCTGGCCGGAGCCGTGGTAAAGGTGATCTGACCCGTGGTGGTATCAATTGACCAACCGGAGGCTTGCGCGATCCCGTCCAGAGCCACCGTAACGGTTCCGGCCACCGGCTTTGTAATGGTGCGGGTCCATGTTTGCGCACCGGATGTATAGGCCTTCACCAGCTGGAATATGGTGGTCGCCCCGTCACCAATTCCAATAGCCTGATCGGTTGCGGATGGCGTCCCCGAAGGCAAACACGATTTATAATCGCCCCAGTCCTTCCAGCGAAACCCGTAGAGACGCCCGTTGCGGGCTTCGAAAAACGCCACCACGGCGGCCAGATCGTCGGCGCGGCGAATGCCGTAGGCCGCATCATAGCGGCGGCGAGAATTGGCCCAGCTGGCATTACGCTCCTCGTCGCCCGAGGCCAGCTCGACAATCTGCGTGCGCCGTTCGGGACCACCGCGCGCACCCCGGCTGATATTGTCGGGAAAGCGGATTTCGTGAAAAGCCATCAAGATTTATCCTTGTTCATGCTTCTTGTCCGAAAACCGGTTCCCACTTTTCGGGAAGCCCTCACATGCCCCTCCGGCCCATGGCGACAGCACGGGCAATGTCGGCCGAAACCTGGGTGCGCGATTGCCGGAAGCTTTCGGCATCGCGGGTCTGGATATTTATGGTGACGTTTTGGCTGGAGCTCTGCCCATAGCCTTGAGCCTCGCGCCGGCTCAATACCCGCTCGCCCTTTTGCAAGATGGCGGGCACCTCGTCAGGACGCAGCCCCGCCCAACCGCCGGAATGCATGCGCGGCGCACCCACAAAGGCCATGGCAGGCACAGTCCTTTGCGGGGCGGCTCCGCCAACCATGCCGCCCGCGTGTAACACTGGCGCAAAGATGCCACCGAGATTGCCAAGTGCACCCGACAAAGCATTGGCCAGCGGCCCGAGAATGAACTTGCGTGCCGACAATTTGGCCATATCCGCCAGCAAAGACGTAACCAGTGATCTGAAATCCAGCTTGCCGGTTTTGACAAATTCGCCGATGGCATTCTCGGCGCTGGTAAAGGCTCCGACCAGTGCATCACCAATCCCTTTTCCCACATTGGCGGCCTTGGTGGCGTAATCCTTAAGGGAATCTGCGGCCATGTCCCATGCGGTTTTGGCAACCTCTGCCGCCGTGCGGGCCGCGCCGCCGGCTCCTCTGACCACTCGGGACAGAGTTTCCGCAGCGGTCGTCGTGCCCGCAAGGCCGCTCTCACCATCCTCGGCGCTGGCTTTCATCGCATCGCGCAGGGCTTGCATGGAGGTCAGCGGCGCGGTCGCGGCTTGCGCCATTTCGCGAGAGGAGTTCACCAGCCCGTCAGCGGCGTTTCGGGCGTCTTCTGCCGTGGCCGCCATCTCGTAATAGGCCGACCCTGCCATGATCGCCGCATTGCCGATGGCCAGCATGGCGCTGTCCATGCCCGGGATATTGGCAATCCCGCGCGTCATCGCATGCAGGAAATCCGTCCAGGTTTTCTGGATCCCCGCCAGCATCGTCAGCCATCCGGCTTTGATCCGTGCCCAAACCGAGGACAAGGCCGCGCCGAGGGATTTGCCCCCGAGCTTGATGCGTTCCCAAACCTCGATGGCCACATCTTTCAACAGCCGCATGGCCTCGCCAAACCCGCCAGCCCCTTTGACCAGTCGCCCGAACCAGTAGATCAATTCTCCCGCGCCGATGATCAGCGCGCCGATACCGGTGCGGATCAGGGCACCACGCAGGGCGACCAGTGAAATCGACACACCGCGAATACCAAGCGCGGCGCTCGCCAGTGCAATCACCAGCCGACCACCCAGCACGGCGGCGAAGGTGGCGGCAATGGTGACAATCTCGCCAATATGATCGAACAGGCCTTTGATCGCACGACCGAGCGGGCCTGTGGTCTTGCCGATGGCCGCCATG
>JALSHL010000206.1 GCA_026982255.1 Paracoccaceae bacterium
CGCGAAACCGTCGGTGATGCTCTTGGCCAGCCCGGTGATGAAAAAGATCAACCCCGCCACCGACAGCCCCGCCACGATAATTCTTGTCCAGCCTTTAAACATTTTGGTTTCCTTCCGGTTCAGCCCGCATCGGACTGTAGTGTATTGAGCATCCAGTTTGCCGTGCGCAGCAAACGGTCGTCTTCCTCGACCGCGCCGATCAGTTGCACGCCGACCGGCAGACCGTTTTCGCCCACCAGCAACGGCAGGTTCAGTGTCGGCAGGCCGCAGAGCGTCCATATCGAGCAGAACACCGGATCGCCGGTGCCCTCCCCGAAACGCGGCGCCTCGCCGGCGGCGCTCGGGGCGATGATGGCGTCGAAGTCCTTGAAAAAACCGTCGAAAAAGACAATGGCCGAGGCCATGACTTCCAGCGCCTCCTCATACTGGTCGTCGCCAATACGCCGCGCCCGCTCGATGACCGGTTGCAGCGTCTCGCTGACCTGATCGCGATTCTCGGTGAATTCGCGCTCCAGATGGCGCACGATCTCGTATTCGTGGATTACCTGCTGCACAGCAACCAGCGCCTCCAGCTTGTCGGACACCGGCAGGCGTTCGACCCGCCCGCCAAGGGCCGCGGCCACCTCGTCCAGCCCCTCGCGCGCATCCGCTGTCAGGCGGTCGTGATAGCCCATGTCGAGCCAGACGAGATCCGGTTCGACCATAACCTGTTCGCGCGCACCGGCCAGCATCTGCGGGCGCGGGCGCGGAATGCTGAGCGGGTCGCGCTGGTCATAGCTGCCGATAGCATCGGCCAGCAGCGCCACATCCTCCAGCGAGCGGCCGAAAACGCCGATCTGGTCGAGGGTTTCCGATGTCTGCAACACACCGCTGCGCGAGATCACGCCGCGCGTCGGCTTGAACCCGAAAGTGCCGCAGAAAGAGGCGGGCCGGATCACCGACCCGTTGGTCTGTGTCCCCACGGCCAGCGGCACATGGAAGGCCGCCACCGCCGCGGCAGAACCGCTCGACGAGCCGCCGGGCGAATGGGCGGGGTTGTGCGGATTGCGGGTTTCGGCCGGATGCATGAAGGCGAATTCCGTGGTGACGGTTTTCCCCATGATCACCGCCCCCGCCTCGACCAGGCGTTCGACCAGCGTTGCGTCCCGGTCGGGCTGGCGACCCTTGTAGATCGGCGTCCCCCGTTCGGTGGGAAAATCGCGCGTGTCGACAATGTCCTTCAGCGCCACCGGCACCCCGTGCAGCGGGCCGAGCGCATGGCCGGCCTTGCGGATACGGTCGGCCTCGGCCGCCTGTGCCAGTGCGTGATCGGGGTCCAGATGCGCCCAGGCGCGCAATTCGCCGTCGGTCTGTTCGATCCGGTCAAGGCAGGCCCTGACCAGATCGACCGAAGACAACATTCCGCTTCTGATCTGTCCGGCGGCCTCGACCGCCGAAAGCGCATTGGGTGTCATTCCCTCTCCCCTCACTGGACATACTCGCCGAACAGCACGTCAGGCAGCCAGAGCGCAATGCCCGGGAACTGGTACATCAGCACCATACTGAAGATCACGATAGCGAGATAGGGCATAATTCCGCGGAAAATGTCCATCAACTCGATGTCGTTCTTCAACACCCCTTTCAGGTAGTAGGCCGACATCGCCATGGGCGGCGTCAGGAAAGAGGTCTGCAGATTCAGCGCCACCAGCATCGCGAAGAAATACGGGTTCACACCGAAAGGTTCCAGCATCGGCAGGAAGATCGGCACGAAGATGATCAGGATTTCCGACCATTCCAGCGGCCAGCCGAGGAAGAAGATGATCAGCTGCGCCATCACCAGGAACTGCCACGGCTCCAGATCCATGCCCAGCACCCAGTCGGAGATCAGCTCGTGACCGCCGAGATAGGAGAACACCGAGGCAAAGGTCCACGAACCGACGAACAGCCAGCACACCATTGCGGTGGCTTTTGCGGTCAGGAACACGCTTTCCTTGAGCTTTTTCCATGTCAGCGAACGATACATCGCCGCCAGAACCAGCCCCCCGAGCGCACCCATGGCCGCCGCTTCGGCCGGCGTGGCCAGACCGCCGAGGATCGAGCCGAGAACCAGCATGATCAACACAGTCAGCGGCACGAAGGATACCAGCAGGTCGAGGAACACCTTGCCCGGCGGCGGTACGTCCTCCTTGCTCGGCTTGGGCGCCAGCGACGGATTCAGAATCACGCGCCCGATCACATAAAGGATATAGAGGCCGGCCAGCATCAGCCCCGGGAACACCGCAGCCGCATAGAGGCGCAGCGGCGAGAGTTCCGCAATGGCGGCGTAAACGATCAGCATGATCGACGGCGGGATCAGGATGCCGAGCGTGCCGCCGGCACAGATCACACCGGAGGCAAACCGCTTGTCATAGCCCGCCGTGGCCATCGCCGGATAGGCCAGCAGCCCCATCAGGGTCACAACCGCGCCCACGATGCCCGAGGCCGTCGCGAATACCGCACAGGTCAGCAGGGCCGCAATGGCCATGGAGCCGGGCAGGTTCCGCGCCGCCATCTGCAGCGAATAGAACAGCTTGTTCACGATATTGGCGCGCTCGACCACATATCCCATGAACAGGAACAGCGGAATGGCGACCAGCGTGTCGTTCTCCATCACCGAATAGGTGTTCTGGTTCAGGAGGTAGAAGATGTTGTTGTTGAAGATATCGGAAACGGTTTCGATACCGCCCTGATAGTAGGCGTAATACCCGAAGCCCACGCCCATGGCGAGCAGGGTAAACGCGATCGGAAAGCCCAGAAGCACAAGCCCGATAAACAGGCTCAGCATCAGAATGGCAACTTGGGGATCTGTCATGATTGTCTCTCTGTTGGAACGTCTGTTGCGCGTTGCGCGTTACTTGGCCTGCTCTTCGAGGTCGTGCTGCTCGATATCCATGAGCAGATCCTCGGTTTCTTTCACGTCGTCGAGACGTTCCATCCACACACCGGTTTTCATCGCACGCCAGCACCGGGCCAACTCGGCCAGTCCCTGCAACATCAGCAGGGCGCCCGCGACCGGAATAAGGGTCTTGAAGAAATAGACCTGGATGCGCGCGGGGCTGTTCCAGCTCACTTCCTTGTAGCGCCAGCTGTCCTGCGCGATCTCCCAGCCATACCAGAACAGGGCCAGCATACCGGGGAAGAAGAACAGCAGATACAGAATGAAATCGAGCCGCGCCTGCCAGCGCACCGAAAACAGGCGATACAGAACATCGCCGCGCACATGCGCATCCTGCGCCAGCGCGTATGGTCCGGCCATCAGAAACAGCGCGCCATACATCTGCACCATCATGTCGAAGGCCCAGACGGTCGGGGAGTTCAGCACATAGCGCACGAAAACCTCGTAGGAAACAGAGAGCGTCAGGATCAGGATGGTCCAGCCAAAGGCGCGACCGACCCAGATATTCAGGCCCTCGATTGTATAGATAAACTTGTCCACAGCCGACTCCAGTATTGTGCTATAGGGCGACCGGAGCCCGCCGGGCGGACTCCGGTAAATTGTGAAACTTCAGGCGCTTAGCCGAAGTAGTGCTTGTAGGCCAGCTTGTAGTCGGGCTGGTTCAGGTTCAGGTACCCCATGACCTCCTTGGCATAGGCTTTCTGCGATTCCAGAACCTTGGCGAAGAACTCGTCTTCGGCGGAAATACGGTCCACGACCACATCCCACGCATCCAGCTGCGCCTGCATGACCGAATCCGGCGTGCGGTGCACGGCCACGCCGCTTTCGTCCTGCAGTTTCTGCAGATCCTCGGCATAGCGCTTGGTGTTGTTCCAGTAGAAGTTGGAATTTTCCGCCTCGGAAGCATACTTCAGGATCGACTGCAGCTCGGTCGGCAGCGAGTTGAACTTCTTCTTGTTGAAGGTAATTTCGAAGAACTCCTGCGACTGGTGGAACGAGGCCAGCATGTAGTGTTTGGCCACATCCTGCATACCGAAGTCACGGTCCGAGGTCGGGTTGTTGAACTCCGCCGCGTCGATCAGGCCGGATTTCATCGCCGGCTGGATCTCGCCCCCCGGAAGCTGCACAACAGACATGCCCATTTCCAGCATGACGTCGGCCGCAAGACCGACGGTGCGGTATTTCATACCGTCCATCTGCGACGCATCCTTGATTTCCTCCTTGAACCAGCCGAGCGGCTGCGCCGGCATCGGGCTGTTGAAGAACGAAACAACGTTCAGGCCCAGTTTGCCCATCAGCTCGTCGAACAGTTCCTGACCGCCGCCGTAGTTGACCCAGCCCAGAACCTCCTGCGAGGACCAGCCGAAACACGGGCCGGTGCCGAACAGCGAGGCGGTTTTGGATTTGGAATACCAGTAGGCGGGCACATAGTGCGCCGCATCCAGAACACCGCGATGCACCGCGTCCTGCATCTGGCTGGTTTTCACAACCGCGCCAACCGACAGAAGGTCGATTTTCAGCGCATCGCCGGCCATGGCATGCACACGCTCCACATAGGATTTGGCGTTTTCAAGAAAGATACCGCCGCCCCAGGCAGCCTGCATCTTCAGAACAACCGGCTTGGCCTGCGCCAATGCCGGCGCCGCGAGGGCCGTGCCGGCAGCGGCAACGGCGGTTCCCTTGAGGAACTTTCTGCGATTCAAATTGTCAGTCATTTTGGTTTCTCCTCCCTTATCTAGCGCACGATACGCTAAAACTGCATATTGGTAATGAAACCTAACCAAAAACGCGGTTTTTTGCAATGTTTTTATTGTCGTGACGTAAGGTTTCTGCACTCCGTTTTTCGTTGCGGCACAGGGAAAAGCCCCGCGCCGGAGTATTTCCGTGGCGGGGCGATTCAAGATGTTTTCACAACGGGTTACAGGGGGCGGAAAACCGGCGGCGTCCGTCATGCCGACAATTCGGAAAAACGCGGGAAGGCGTCGCGGCATCAGGCCGCCTGCGCGCGCCCGTTTTTCAACCGCCATGTGCGGACGGAGGCGGCAATTTGCAGCGCGGAAACGCCGACCACCAGCCAGACAAACGGCCAGCGCGCCCAGTTCGGATCCGGCACGCGCCGGTGAAAATCGAGGAAGTGCATAAACAGGAAATACCCTGTGTGCAGCACGATGAGCCACCACAGAACATAAGTGCTTTGCTGGATAAATTTCCAGACCGACGCGCCAAAGAACCGCTGGCTGAGATCGTTGGAAGTCAGGGCCAGAACCGCCGCAAACACCAACGCTGCAATCCCGAGAAGGTTGCCGAGCCCGAACCCCTGGTCGAACATCACATAGCGTTGAAGATCGGGGTGGAATTCAAACCCGAACAGGCGCATCAGGTCCAGTTCGACCCAGCCGAACAGGATGATCGTGGCGTGGATAAAGGCAAGGTAAACGCCGAAAATGCCAAGTTCGCGCCGCCAGGGCAGCAGGCGTTTGGCGCGCACGAAAAGCCGCGACAGCGGGCCGATCGCCATGGAAAGCGCCACCAGAACCAGCGAGGCATCACCGATCGCACGGTTCCATTTGTGCATGGCGGACCATTCGGCGCGCGACCACAAAAACAGATAGGTGAGCAGAACCGCAAGCAGCAGGGTTGCGAATTGTCGTGACTTCCAGCCAAGGCGTATCCGGCGCAAAGTATCCTCCCGTTATAAAAATGCCCGGCACCTTTCGGGGAACCGGGCACTGTTTGTTAACAGCAATATAGGCAGGTTTTGCAGCCGTTTCAGCGGGCCTTGTCTCACATCTGTGTGACTAGAAATCCACCTCGACCGCCACGCCGGATTCCAGCGCCAGATCGACCGCGGCCGAGGCCACGGCCAGATCCTGCAGGCCGACTCCGGTGCCGTCGAACAGGGTGATTTCCCCGGCCGAGGTCCGCCCCGCATGGGTGCCGTTGATGACCGCGCCAAGCTCCGTGATCCGCCCTTCGGTCAGCGAACCGTCGGCAATCGCGTGCTGGCATTCGCCGATGGTGATCGCCTGCGCGATTTCGTCGGTGAACACGGTGGCCTTTGCGACCAGCGCCGCCTCGACCTCCTGCTTGCCCTTGGTGTCGGTGCCCATGCAGGCAATATGGGTGCCCGGTTTGACCTGATCCGCCTTCAGGATCGGATCGAAGCTGGAGGTGATCGAGATAATCACATCCGCCTGCGCCCCCAGTTCGTCCAGCGAGACCTCCTCGAATGGCAGGCCGATCTCGGCTGCGGTATCGGCAAGACGCGAGAGCATCTCGGGGTGGAAATTCCAGCCGATCACCTTTTCAAAATCACGCTGCTCGGCGGCCGCGCGCATCTGGAAGGCCGACTGGTGCCCTGCCCCGATCATGCCCAGCACTTTCGAATCCTCGCGCGCCAGATGCTTGATCGAAACGGCCGAGGCCGCCGCCGTGCGCACAGCGGTCAGATAGTTGCCGCCGACGACAGCCTTGACCCGGCCGGTATCGGCATCGAACAGAAACACCGTGGACTGGTGGTTGGTCAGGCCTTTCGCCTCGTTCCCCGGCCAGTAGCCGCCGGATTTGAGGCCAAGGGCCAGACCGGCCTTGTCGAAACCGGATTTGAAACCGTAAAGCGCATCGGCATAGCCGATATTCTCGCGGATCACCGGAAAATTATAGGCATCGCCCCGCGCCATCGCACCGAACACCGCTTCGACAGCGTCGAAAGAGGTTTTGCGGTCGATCAGGTCGGGGATGACGTTTTCGGGGACGATAATCATGTTTTGCGCTCCTTAATAGGCTTTGCCGCGGGCGGAAACCGGCCACAGGGTCTCGACCTTGCCGTTGCGCACGCCGACATACCAGTCATGCACGTTGGCGGTCGGGTCGCAGTGGCCCGGCACCAGTTTCAGCTTCTCGTTGACCTTCAGAACCCCGTTCGGGTCGGAAATCACACCGTGTTCGTCGGAACATTTGATGTATTCCACATCGTCGCGGCCATAGATGAACGGCAGGCCGCTGTCGACGGACTGGGCTTTCAGCCCCGCGTCGCAGATCGCCTTGTCGGCCTTGGCGTGGCTCATCACCGAAGTCAGGATAAACATGGCGTTTTCCCATTCGCCCTGGTCGATGCGCTTGCCGTCCTTGTCGAGGATCCGGCCGTAATCCGCATCCATGAAGGCATAGGAGCCGCACTGGAGTTCGTTGTAAACGCCCGAGTTGCTCTCGAAATAATAGGAACCCGTGCCGCCGCCGGAAACCAGTTCGCACTCGATGCCCTCGGCCTTCAGGCCCTCGACGGCGTCCTTGACCATGGCGATGGCGATGTCGAGTTTTTCCTTGCGGCCCTCGTAGCTGTCGATGTGCTGCATCGCGCCCTGATAGGCCTGGATGCCGGTGAATTTCAGCCCCTCGGCGGCGATGATCGCCTTGGCGATTTCCACGACCTCGGGGGTGGTCGTCACACCGCAACGGCCGGCGCCGCAGTCGATCTCGACAAGGCACTCGATTTCGTTGCCGTGCTTGACAGCGCCGGCGGACAGGTCGGCGACATTGGCAAGGTCGTCAACGCAAACGATGGTGCGCGCGCCCCAGTTCGGCAGACGGGCCAGACGGTCGATCTTGGCCGCATCGCGCACCTGGTTGGACACCAGAATATCCTTGATGCCGCCACGGGCGAACACCTCGGCCTCGGAGACCTTCTGGCAGCAAACGCCGACGGAACCGCCGAGCTTTTCCTGCAGCTTGGCCACATCCACCGATTTGTGCATCTTGCCATGCACACGGTGGCGCATGTTGTGGGCCTTGGCGTAATCGCCCATTTTCTTGATGTTGCGCTCCAGCGCGTCGAGGTCCAGCACCAGACAGGGGGTCTGGATATCCGCCTCGTCCATGCCCGGCAGGGCCGGCACATTGTATCCTACTTCGAGGCCTTCGTATTTCGTCGATCCGGTCATGCTACTCTCCTATTTTTTCATCCACGGCAGTTTGTCGAGATCGACATTGCCGCCTGTTATAATCACACCGACGCGCTTGCCCGCGAAGGCTTCCCTGTTCTTGAGGATGGTCGCCAGCGGCACGGCGCTGGAGGGTTCCATCACGATCTTCATGCGCTGCCAGATCAGCTTCATGGCGTCAATGATTTCCTGCTCGGTAGCGAGCAGGATGTCGGAAACGTGGTTGGACACGAAATGCCACGTCAGATCCTTGAGCGGCACTTTCAGCCCGTCGGCCACGGTTTCCGGCGCATCGTCGGCGATGATGTGACCGGCCTTGAACGAACGACAGGCATCATCGGCGTTTTTCGGCTCGGCGGCATAGATTTTCACCTCCGGCGCCACATTCGACAGCGCCAGACAGGTGCCCGAGATCATGCCGCCGCCGCCGATAGGGGCCACGACCGCATCCAGCCCGCCGGTCTGTTCCAGCAGCTCCAGCGAGCAGGTCGCCTGCCCCGCAATCACGCGCGGATCGTTGTAGGGATGCACGAAATCGGCGCCGGTGGCGGCCTGCACCTCGGCAAACACCGCCTCGCGGCTGCTGGTGGACGGCTCGCATTCGGTGATGGTGCCGCCGTATCCGATCACCGCGTCCTTCTTGGCCTGCGGTGCGGTGCGCGGCATGACGACATGGCACGGAATCCCGCGCCGGCCGGCCGCATAGGACAGCGACAGCGCATGGTTGCCCGAGGAATGCGTGGCCACGCCCTTCTCCGCCATTTCATCGCCCAGCCCGAACACGGCGTTGGAGGCCCCGCGCACCTTGAAGGCACCGGCCTTCTGGAAGTTCTCGCACTTGAAGAACAGCTCGGCGCCGGTCAGCTTGTTCATGAAGGTGCTGGTCAGCACCGGCGTCCTGTGGACATAGGGTTCGATGCGCGCGCGGGCGGTTTCTACATCGTCGAAAGTGGGAATATACATCTGCGTCCTCGTTTATGCTGTCGTGCGATAGTATTCCTGCGCCGCCGCCACACCGGAGCCGAGTTCGACCGGATATCCCAGATCGGCCATCGCCATTTCCGCCGTCGCCAGCCCCAGAAGCGCCATCGCGTCTGTCATGCTGCCAAGGTGGCCGATACGGAACACCTTGCCCGCGACCTTACCCAGACCGCCGCCAAAAGACACCCCGTATTTCACGGCGGCATGGTTGACCAGTTCCGCCCCGTCGAACCCTTCGGGCACGACAATGGCGGTGACGGAGTCGGAATATATCTCCGGCCGCACCGCGCACAGTTCCAGCCCCCAGGCCTTCACGGCCAGACGCACGCCTTCGGCAATGCGGTGGTGGCGGGCGAACACATTGTCCAGCCCCTCGTCCAGCAGCATCTCGCAGGATTTGGCCAGACCGTTCAGCATCCCGACAACCGGCGTATAGGGATAGCCGCCCGCCGCCAGATTGGCGATCATGTCGGGAATATCGAAATAGTAGCGCGGCAGTTCCGCCTGCGCCATCGTCGCCAGAGCCTTTTTGCTCACGGCGACGATGGACAGGCCGGCGGGAAGCATGAAACCCTTTTGCGAACCGGCAATGGCCAGATCGACCTGCCATTCGTCGAAACGGAAATCCATGGAACCGATGGAGCTGACTCCGTCAACATAAAGCAGCGCGGGGTGGCCCGCCTCGTCCAGCGCACGGCGCACGGCGGCGACGTCGCTCAGAACCCCGGTGGCGGTTTCGTTATGCGTGACCAGAACCGCCTTGATGGCATGATCCGTGTCGGCTTTCAGCGTCTCGGCGTATTTTTCCACCGGACAGGCCTCGCCCCATTCGACCTCGTGCACGATCATGTCGAGGCCGTGGCGCTCGCACATGTCGATCCATTTCTGCGAAAACATGCCCTGCTGCGCCGCCAGCACCCTGTCACCGGCCGAGAGCGTGTTGCTGATCGCCGCCTCCCAGCCGCCGGTGCCGGAGGAAGGAAAAACCACCACTTCGGCGTTTTCCGCCTTCATCACCTTTTTCACCCCGTCGAGCGCCGGCGTCAGGATCGTCCGGAACACCGGCGAGCGATGGTCGAGGGTCGGCATGTCGCAGGCCTTGCGGATGCTCTCGGGGATATTGGTCGGGCCGGGGATGAAAACCGGATTCTGGTCGGACATGGAACTCTCGTGTTTTTCTGAGGTTGGCCTTTACCTTACGGCGCGCGGGTATTTTTCACAATTTTTTCAAAATTATTTAGTTTTCGGGAAATTGAGCATTTTATTTCTATTATTCATACGGTTATATTTTTCCGCATATCGAAACCTTTTTTTGGTTTACTTTTTTTACCGGAACCGTGCTACGGATAACGCCGGTATTCGACATGAGGGCGGAGCGGAAAAGTGGAAGAGAAACAGAAGCGGGCGCGCGGGCGGCCTAGGGCCTTCAATGACCAGAGCGAGAACAAGACCGTGCGCGCGCTGGATCGCGGTATCGCGGTGCTGGCGGCGCTGGCCGAGGGCGACGGCGTCTCGCTAACCGAACTGGCGGAGCGCGCGGGCGAGCCGGTCTCGACCGTCTATCGCGCGCTTTCCACATTGCAGAACCACGAGGTCGTCGAATTCGAGGAGACAACGCAGCTCTGGTTCATCGGCGCGGGCGCCTTTCGCATCGGCAGCGTTTTCCTGAAACGCACCAATATTCTGGAACGCAGCCGCCCCGTCATGCGCGCCCTGATGCGCGACACCGGCGAGACCGCCAACCTCGGGATCGAACGGGGCGACCGGGTGCTGTTCATCTCGCAGGCCGAAAGCCGCCAGACCATCCGTGCGTTTTTCCCGCCCGGCACGCGCAACCTGATGCACGCCTCGGGCATCGGCAAGGCCCTGCTGGCCGCCTTTCCGCAGGAACAGGTGGACCGGATCGTGCGCGAACAGGGGCTGGAGCGGTTCACCGACACCACCATCACCGACCCCGACGACCTGCGGCGCGAGCTGGAGACCGTCCGGCGCAAGGGCTATGCCGTCGACAACGAGGAACGCACCGAAGGCATGCGCTGCATCGCCTCGGTCATCCACGATGCCAACGGCGATCCGGTGGCGGGGGTCTCGATATCCGGCCCCGCTTTCCGCATCCCCCCCAACGCCACCAGCGCCCTCGGCGAGCGGGTGCGGACAGCAGCCGCGGAGATCAGCAAGAACATGGGGGGATAGATGGAGCGGGTGATGGGAATCGAACCCACGTATTCAGCTTGGAAGGCTGCTGCTCTACCATTGAGCTACACCCGCTTCAGGCGCCGTTATATGGAGGCTTGCGGGCCAGTTCAAGACCCTGCTTCGCCCGTTTGAGCGAAAAGAGCTTTTGCCCGTCTTCGCCGCCTGCTAAAACGCCGGCAGACAACCGGAGAACCCGCATGAGCACCGCCCTGATCATCCTTGCCGCCGGACACGGCAGCCGCATGAAATCCGACAAGCCCAAGGTTCTGCACCGCGTAGCCAGCGCCCCGCTGCTTTGGCACGCCATGCGCCGCGCCGAAGGGCTGGAAGCGGAAAAAACCGTGGTGGTCGTCGGACACGAAGGCGAACAGGTGGCGGAATCGGCAAAAGCCTGCAATCCCGATTGCGAGGTGGTCTGGCAACACGAACAGAACGGCACCGGCCATGCGGTGCAGCAGGCGCAAGCGGCGCTGGCCGGTTTCGACGGGGATGTGATCGTGCTTTATGGCGATACGCCGTTTATCGCCCCCGAAACGCTGGCGCGAATGCTGGAAGCGCGGACAAGCGGCAGCGATATCGTGGTTCTGGGCTTCAAGGCCGCCGAACCGGGCGGCTATGGCCGGCTGGTCATGGAAAACGGTGTTCTGGGCGCGATTGTCGAGGCCAAGGACGCCACAGCGGAACAGCGCGCCATAGATTTCTGCAACTCCGGCGTCATCTGCGCCCCTGCCCCGCTGCTGTTTTCCCTGCTGGAGCAGGTCGGCAGCGACAACGCCAGCGGCGAGGTCTATCTGACCGACATCGTTGCCATCGCCAACGCCCGCGGCCTCGCCTGCAGCGCCATCGAATGCGCCGAGGCCGAGACCATGGGCGTCAACACCCGCGCCGATCTGGCCCGGGCCGAGGCCACCTTCCAGCAGGCCGCCCGCGCCGCCATGCTGGAAAACGGCGTCACCATGACGGCGCCGGAAACCGTGTTTTTCGCCTTTGATACCGTGATCGGGCGCGACACGATCATCGGGCCGAACGTGTTTTTCGGCCCCGGCGTGACGGTGGAAAACAACGTGCATATCCGCGTATTCTGCCATTTCGAGGGCTGTCATATTTCCTCGGGCAGTATCGTCGGCCCCTTTGCCCGCCTGCGCCCGGGCACCGAACTGGGCGGCGACGTCAAGGTCGGGAATTTTGTCGAGATCAAAAACGCCATCGTCGATCGGGGTGCCAAAGTGAACCACCTGAGCTACGTCGGCGACGCGCATATCGGCGAGGGCACGAATATCGGCGCGGGCACGATTTTCTGCAACTACGACGGTGTAAACAAACACCATACCGAGATCGGCAAACATGTGTTTGTCGGCTCCAACTCGGCGCTGGTGGCGCCAGTAACGCTGGGAGACGAAGCGTTTGTGACCACGGGGGCCGTGGTGACGGAAGATGTGCCTGCGGGTGACATGGCCTTTGCACGGGTGCGCCAGGTGACCAAAAAGGGTCTGGGCAAACGCTTCATGGAACGGCTGCGGGCAGCGAAGGCGACGAAAAAATGACCCCGTTGGCGGCCCTGCAGGCCCGCGCGGATGCCGGAAAAGCGGCAGAGATGGCCCGCTACCACAAGGCCGAACGCGTCTATCTGGGGGTTCCGGTGCCGGAAATCGACGCGCTGTGCAAGGCGTGGCGAGCAGAGCGGGACGTTAACGGGCGCGTGGCACTGGCGGCGGAACTCTGGGACAGCAATATTCACGAAGCGCGGGTTGCGGCGGCGAAACTGCTGACACAGGCGCGCATCCGCCCCGACGAAACTGTCTGGCAGGAGGTTTGCCGCTGGGTGCCGATGTTCGACGCCTGGGCGATTGCCGATCACGCCTGTTCCGCAGGCGCACGGCGGCTGGTGGTGGCGCCTGCGCGCCTCGACACGGTCGAAGGCTGGACATGCGACGAAAACAAATGGGTGCGGCGCGCGGCGCTGGTGATGACCCTGCCGTGGAGCAAGATGCCCCACCCTTCGGCGGATGACCGGGCGCGGCGGGAGCGGATACTCGGCTGGGCGGCCGGTTATGTTGGCGACCACGACTGGTTTATCCAGAAATCCATCGGCTGGTGGTTGCGCAGCCTGTCCAAACACGATCCGGCGCGGGTCGAGGCCTTTGTGGCCGAACATGGCGCGCGAATGAAACCGTTTGCAACGCGCGAGGCGCTGCGGAATATCAGGCGGCAATAGCGCGGCCGACCCGCTGCGAAAACGCCTGCGTCAGGTTTTTCAGGCGCGCCGCGTCAAGCGAAATCCACGTCTCGCGCCCCTTTTGCCGGCGGTGCAGCAGGCCTCCGCGATCCATGAAGTGCAGGTGGTGGCCAAGGGTGGAGGCCGCAAGACCGGTTTTGCGTTGCAATTGCTCGAAGGACAGGCCGTTCGGACCGTATTGCAGCAGAACCGCGCAAAGCATCTGGCGACGACGGTGGCCGAGGGCGTGGAAAAACGCGGCGGCGCGCTCCTGTTCTCTGGTCGGCTTCATGGCGGCATCCTTTCCTTTTTCTCTCGCGCTCTGGAAACTACTAAACCGGTTTAGTGGAAAGGCATTTCCAAAACGTTAAGACGCAAGCACCGACTATCCATTTGTTTTTCAATCATTTCCATCAAAATCAAAACCACTAAACCGGTTTAGTGGTTTTGAACGGGCACCGGCCAACCGGCCCCGACACGCCATAGAAAAACCGGAGAAACCCGGGGTCCGCCCGCCCTATTCACCGTCAAGGCGCCGCAAGCGGCGGATCAGGCTCGAGGTATCCCAGCGGTTGCCGCCCATGTTCTGCACATCCTTGTAGAACTGGTCGATTTGCGCCGTCACCGGCAGGCTGGCACCGTTCGCGTCGGCCTCGCCCAGACAAATCCCCAGATCCTTGCGCATCCAGTCCACGGCAAAACCGAAGTCGAACTCGTCATCGAGCATGGTATAGCCGCGGTTCTCCATCTGCCAGCTTCCGGCGGCACCCTTGGAGATCACATCGACCACTGCCTTGCCGTCCAGACCGGCCTTCTGCGCGAAATGCAGCCCCTCGGACAGGCCCTGCACCAGTCCGGCAATGCATATCTGGTTCACCATCTTGGTCAGCTGCCCGGCACCGCTCTCGCCCATCAGGCGGGTGGAGCGGGCAAAGCTTCCGATCAGCGGTTCGGCCACAGCATAGGGCGCGGCATCGCCACCGCACATCACCGTCAGAACCCCGTTTTCGGCCCCTGCCTGCCCGCCGGACACCGGCGCGTCGATAAAGTCGAAACCGCCCGCCTGCGCCGCCGCATACAGTTCCCGCGCAACCGCGGCCGAGGCCGTCGTATGATCGACAAACACCGTGCCCTTGCCCATGGCACCAAAGGCGCCGTTCTCGCCAATGGTAATGCTGCGCAGATCGTCGTCGTTCCCCACACAGGCGAAGGCCACATCGACGCCTGCAACCGCTTCGGCCGGCGTTTCGGCAAAGGCTCCGCCGTGTTCAGCCGCCCATTTTTCCGCCTTGGCGGTGGTGCGGTTGTAAACGGTAACCTCGTGCCCTGCCGCCTTCAGATGCCCCGCCATCGGGTAGCCCATGACCCCGAGACCCAGAAACGCTACCTTT
>JALSHL010000207.1 GCA_026982255.1 Paracoccaceae bacterium
AGCCTGTCATTGTTCGAGCCGGTGTATTTTTCGCTGTTGGCCGGGGGAAACCCTGCGGCCTACGAACAGGAAATGGCGGCGATGCAGAATTTTGCGGATTGCGTGATGGCGGACGACTGGCGCGGCGCGGCGGATGCGTTTCTGAAACGTTGGGGCGAAGGTATGACCGTGGCGATGATGCCGGAAAAACAGCGCGACTATGTGCTGGAACGGATACCGCTGATCGTGGCGAATAACCATTCGATCATCGATGTGCGCGAGGGCGGGGTGACGCTGGCGGATGTGGCGCGGGTTTCCGCACCCTGTTTGCTGATGGAGGGGGAGCGTTCGCCTGCCACTATCCACCGCGTCAACGACCTGATCGCGGCGGCCCTGCCCGATGTGCGGCGCCGCGTGATCAAGGGGGCGGGCCACATGGGGCCGATTACCCATGCGGCGGTGATTGCGGGCGAGGTATCCGCTTTTCTAGGATGCGATCAGGGTTAGGAACGCTTCGATATCCGCATCGGTGGTAGCCCAGTTGCATACCAGACGGGCCGACAGAAGGTCATCATCGGGGCCGTCGAGGGACTGGTCGAAGGGCCAGAAATAATATTGCGCCCCTGCGGCCTGCGCCGCCTTGTGCCCCTTGCGCGGCCAACTGGCGAAAACGATGTTGGCGTCTGTCGGGTGGTTGATCGTGGCGTCGGGCAGGGCCTTGATGCCGGCCGCCAGCTTGGCAGCCTGCGCGTTGGCCTTGCGGGCGAGATCCAGCCAGAGGTCATCGGTCAAATAGGCCTCCATCTGTGCCGACAGGTAGCGGTGTTTGGAAAACAGGTGGCCGCCACGTTTGCGGCGCAGCTCGAATTCCCATGCACGTTTCGGATCGAACAGGATCACCGCCTCGACCCCGATCAGGCCGTTTTTGGTGCCGCCGAAGCTGACCGCATCGACGCCGGATTTCCATGTCATTTCGGCAGGGGTGCAGCCCATGGCGACCAGCGCGTTGGTGAAACGGGCGCCGTCCAGATGCACTGGGATGTCGGCGGCTTTGGCGATGCCGGTCAGGGCGCGGATTTCGTCGAGCGAATAGACCGCGCCGTTTTCGGTGGCATTGGTGATCGACAGCGCACCCTTCTGCACGTTGTGGACACCGGCGCGGGCAGTGAACTCGACGGCCTGTTGCAGGGACGCAGGGTCGATTTTGGCGTGGTCGCCATCCAGAAGGGTCAGCTTGGCGCCGCCGGTGAAGAATTCCGGCGCGGCGCATTCGTCCTCTTCAATGTGGGCGTTGCGGTGGCAGTAAACGGTTTGCCACGGCTCCACCAGACAGGCGAGCGCCAGCGAGTTGGCGGCGGTGCCGGTGGCGACCAGATAGACGGCGGCTTCGGGAGCCTCGAATATTTCGCGGATGCGGTCGCGCACGCGGTCCATGACCGGATCGGCGCCGTAGGAACCGGAATAGAATTCGTTGGCTTTGGCGATCGCCTCGACCACCTGTGGTGCGGCAGGGCCGGCGTTGTCCGATGTGAACCACATTACAGCATTCCTTTTATTGTGTGATCCGCCCAGTCCTCTTCTTCGACCTCGAACTCGGCGAGGGTTTTATTGCGCATGGAAATACCGGCCTCGTCAACCGAATTTGCGTCGCCCGAAACCAGCGGGTGCCAATCGGGCAGGGGTTGCCCCTTGGCCAGCAGGCGATAGGCGCAGGTGGCGGGCATCCAGTCGATGATCTCGTCCAGATTGTCGGGGCGCACGATCACGCAGGTTTTGACCAGCTGTTTGCGCAGTGTATAGTTGCCACAGCGGCAGGTGGCGTCGTCGAACAGGCGGCAGGCGATGTTGGTGTAGTGGATGTCGCCGTCGTCGTCCTCCAACTTCAACAGGCAGCAGCGGCCGCAGCCGTCGCACAGGGCCTCCCATTCATGCAGGGGCAACTCGTCGAGCGGAAAGCGGCGCCAGAAGTCGCGACGCAGGCCGGTGCGGTCGATCGGGTCGCTCATGGGGCGCAGGCCAGCAGCGCGGTGGTCAGGGTCGAGAGCAGGCGCGGGTAGTAGTCGGGCGCGCCGAGCAGGTCGAGGCCGAGGGGATCTACCTTTGCCTTGCGGATGCTGTCGGGCAGACGGGACAGGACCGGCGAGGGCTCGCCGGTATCCTCGACAATACAGGTGGCGGCGTCGATGGCCG
>JALSHL010000208.1 GCA_026982255.1 Paracoccaceae bacterium
CTGGTTCACGCCCTGCGAATAGACGGTGACGACCTTTTCGGTGCCGATCCAGAGGTTGCAGAAGGCCTCGACCTGTTCGGGGGACAGTCCGCTGTCGGCGGGGGAGCCGGTGCGGGCGGTTTCCAGCGCCTCGGCAAATCCGGTGACGCGGGCGGTGACGAAGCCCTCGTCGAGGGCGCCCTGACGGTTGATTTCGGCCAGCAGGGCGTTGAACAGGGCGATGTCGCCGTCGGGCCGCACGGGCAGGTGCAGATCGGCGATTTCGGCGCTGGCGGTGCGGCGCGGGTCGATAACGACGACCTGCATGTGGGGGCGTCGGGCCTTGGCCGCACTCAGGCGCTGGAACAGGACCGGATGGCACCATGCAAGGTTGGAGCCGGTTAGGACGACGAGGTCGGCCTCCTCGAAATCCTCGTAGGTGCCGGGCACGGTGTCGGTGCCGAAGGCGCGTTTGTGACCGGCGACCGAAGAGGCCATGCACAGGCGGGAGTTGGTGTCGATATTGGCCGCACCGATGAAACCCTTCATCAGTTTGTTGGCGACGTAGTAATCCTCGGTCAGGATCTGGCCGGAGACGTAGAAGGCGACGCTTTCGGGGCCGTGGTCGCGGATGGCGGCGGTGAAGGCGGCGGCGGTTCTGTCCAGCGCGCTGTCCCAGTCGGCGGTCTCGCCGTCGATGCGCGGTTCCAGCACGCGGTCCTCAAGCCCGAGGGTCTCGCCAAGGGCCGCGCCCTTGGAACAGAGGCGGCCGAAATTGGCGGGGTGGTCGGGGTCGCCCTTGATCCGGCCTTCGGGCGTGACCAGAATTCCGCAGCCCACGCCGCAATAGGGGCAGGTGGTGCGGACGGAATTCATGCGGCGGACCGTGCGGAAAGTCGGCTGGCGTCCAGCAGGATGCGGCCGTTTTCCACCCTGATCTGGTAGGTGGCGACCTGCCCTTCGTCGGGGCCTTCGGCCATGCCGGTTTCCAGATTGATGACCCAGTTGTGCAGCGGGCAGGTGACGGCCGCGCCGTGCACGATGCCCTCGGACAGGGTGCCGTTCTTGTGCGGGCAGGCATCGTCGAGTGCGAAAACCCTGTCGTCATGGGTGCGGAAAACCGCGATGCAGCCCTGTGCGGTTTTCACCACGCGGGCACCGCGGGCGGGGATGTCGTCAAGGGCGGCGATGTCTATCCAGCGGCTCATTCGGCTGCCTCCAGTGTCAGGTCCGCGAGCGGGGACCATTTGTTTTGCTTGTGTTCGTCCGTGGCCTGTTCGGCCCAGGGGTCCTTGCGGTATACGGACTGCGACACCTCGAAGCGCGCGCAGAGGGCGGCGCGGTTGTCGGTATCTTCTACCACTTGTGCGCGCACCCAGTCCATTCCGACGCGTGCGACCCATTTGTAGGGGCGGTCCAGATAGCGGGCGTTTTCGCGGTAAAGCTGGATGAAGGCGACGGTCAGGTCGATGGCTTCCTGTTCGGTCGCGACCTTGGCCAGCGGCTCGGTTTCCTTCAGTTCCATGCCGGCGGCACCGGCGGCGCTGACCTCGTAGCCGCTGTCGACGCAGATCACGCCGACGTCCTTGCAGGTGGCCTCGGCGCAGTTGCGCGGGCAGCCGGAGACGGCGAGCTTGACCTTGTGCGGGGTCCAGCTGCCCCAGAGGATTTTCTCCAGCTTGATGCCGAGGCCGGTGCTGTCCTGCGTGCCGAAACGGCAATGGTCGGTGCCGACGCAGGTTTTCACCGTGCGCAGCCCCTTGGAATAGGCGTGGCCCGAGACCAGCCCCGCTGCGTTCAGGTCGGCCCAGATGTCGGGCAGGTCCTCGCGTTTCACGCCCAGAAGGTCGATGCGCTGGCCGCCGGTGACATGCACGGTCGGGACGTTGTATTTCTCGGCCGCGTCGGCGATGGCGCGCAGTTCCTGCGGGGTGGTGATGCCGCCCCACATGCGCGGGACGACGGAATAGGTGCCGTCCTTCTGGATATTGGCGTGGTTGCGTTCGTTGACGAAGCGGCTTTGCTGGTCGTCGCGGTATTCCAGCGGCCATTCGGCGATCAGGTAGTAGTTCAGCGCCGGACGGCAGACGTGGCAGCCGCAGGAGGTTTTCCAGCCGGCCTCCTGCATCACGGCGGGAATGGATTTCAGGGCCCGTGCCTTGATGATCCGGCGCAGGTCGTCGTGGGTCAGGTCGGTGCAGCCGCAGACGGGTTGTTCGGTCGGAGCCTCGAAATCGTCGCCGAGGGTGCTGGCGAGGAGCTGTTCCACCAGTCCGGTGCAGTTGCCGCAGGAGGCCGAGGCCTTGGTCGCCGCGCGCACCTTGCCGAGGTCGTCGGCGCCATCGGCGATGGCCTCGACGATCGTACCCTTGCAGACGCCGTTGCAGCCGCAGATTTCCGCCTCGGCGGGCATGGCGGCAACCGCGGCGAGCGGGTCGGCGAGGCCGTCGCCCTGATAGGCGGGGCCGAAGATCAGGGTTTCGCGGATGGGGCCGATGTCCTCGGCCATGGTCAGTTTGCCGAAGAACCATGTGGCGTCGGCGGTGTCGCCATACATGACGATGCCGACGATGCGGTTGTCCTCCAGCACCAGACGTTTGTAGATGCCGCGGGCCGGGTCGCGGAACACGATGTCCTCGCGGCCGTCGTCCTCGTCGAATTCGCCGGCGGAGAACAGTTCCACGCCGGTGACTTTCAGGCGGGTGGCAACGGCGGGGGGGATGAATGCGGCGGTTTCACCGGTCAGGGTGCGGGCCAGAACCTTCGCCATGTCGAACAGCGGCGCGACGAGGCCGTAGACGACCGAGTCATGTTCCACACATTCGCCAAGAGCGAAGATATGCGGGTCCGAGGTGTGCATGGAATCGTCCACCACGATACCCCGTTCCACATGCAGGCCGCTGTCGACCGCCAGACGGGTTTCGGGGCGGATGCCGGCGGCCATGACCACCAGATCGGCGGGGTGGATCGTGCCGTCCTCCAGCAGGACCGCGTCGACGTGGTCATGGCCGAGGATCGCCTTGGTGTGGGCGTTGCAGATCACGTTGATGCCGCGGCTTTCCAGCTCCTTTTGCAGCAGATAGCCCGCTGCCGGATCGAGCTGCCGTTCCATCAGGTGGTCCATCAGGTGCAGGACGGTGACGTCCATGCCTTGCAGTTTCAGCGCCGCGGCGGCCTCCAGCCCCAACAAGCCGCCGCCGATGATGACGGCCTTGCCGTCGGGTTTGCGGGCGGCGGCGGTCATGGCCTCGACATCGTCGAGATCGCGGAAACCGACCACACCGGGCAGGTCGTTGCCGGTGACCGGGATGAAGAAAGAGGCGGAGCCGGTGGCCACCACCAGCTTGTCATAGGGGGTAACGCCGCCGGCGCTGACGACCTGCTTTGCCTTGCGGTCGATTTTCACCACGGTTTCGCCAAAGCGGCAGGTAATGTTGTTGTCGCGATACCAGTCGGCGTCGTGGGTGACGATTTCCTCGTAGGTTTTTTCGCCCGCCAGCACCGGCGAGAGCATGATGCGGTTGTAGTTGCCGCGCGGCTCGGCCCCGAACAGGGTTATGTCGTAATCCGCGCCCCGTTCGAGCAGTTCCTCCAGCATCCGGCCCGAGGCCATGCCTGCTCCGATGATAACGAGTTTTTCGGCCATTGGTGGTTCCTTCACGGCGAGAATCAAAGATGCGATGTTGCTAATATTGATAGCGCTTGTGTGTGTTGCTGTCTGTTGCTAAGAAATCAGCAACATGTTGCGTTTTTTGCAACACACACCAAACCACGCCGGAGTCGCCCATGCGCCACCTGACGATTTTGAAATATATCGACAAAATCGCCCGCACCGGATCGCTGCGCAGCGCGGCGGAGGAACTGGGGATCACGCCATCGGCCCTCAACCGGCGGATTTTGGGGATCGAGGAGGAACTCGGTACTGAGATTTTCGAGCGCCACCCTGCGGGGCTGCGCCCCAATATTGCCGGAGAGATCCTGCTCCAGCATATCCGCAACCAGATTTCCGACATGGAGCGGGTGAAATCGCGCATTGCCGACCTGTCGGGGATGCGGGCGGGCCATATCAATATCGCCACCACACGCGAGATCGTGCAGTATTTTCTGCCCGGCCTGATCGCGAAACATCTGGCGGAGTTTCCCTTTGTGACCTTCGGCGTCAACCTGCATGAACGCGGGGAGGCGGAGACCTCGTTGCTGGACAACACCAACGACCTGGCGATTGTGTTCGAGCCGATCCACCTGAAGGAACTGCAAAGCGTCTGTTCGGTGACGCAGCCGGTTTTCTGCGTTATGTCGGAGGATCATCCGCTGGCGGGGCGCGAGAGCCTGAAAATCTATGATTGTGTCGAGTTCCCGCTGCTGTTGCCCAAACGGCCGGAGGGGATACGGCTGGTGCTGGATGCGGTGGCGGACAAGGTGGGCCTGACGCTGGAGGCGGCGGTGGAGTCCAACAGCCTCGACCTGCTGCGGCTGATGTCGCAGGACAGCGACGCACTGAGCTTCAGCCTCGCCATCAATCTGCGGCCCAATCTGGAGCGGGACCGGATGGTTTCGGTGCCGCTGGATTTGCAGGGCGTGGCACCGGGCGCGGTGAGCGCGGGGTATCTGCGCGGGCGGACATTGCCGGTGGCGGCGGCGCGGTTTCTGGAGACCGTGAACAGGGAGTTGTCGGAGCGGTTCGGTTAGGGTTGCGCCTCTCCGCGCAAAAAAAAGGCCGAGCAAAGCTCGGCCCAAGTCCAACAGGGAGGTATGAAACCGCACCGACACTGTCGGCCGCTTTCAGGAACCGATATAGGGTGGTGCGTTGCAGCATTCAAGAAAAAACCCTGTAAAATCATGCATACCAGCCATCACCTGAGCGCATAGCTGCTTTAGAATCGTTATAAACAGGTGTATTTATGAGAGATTCCGCATATCCCTGCGGAAGAATTTCAGTTCCTCGAGCACGAAATCGCGGAAGGCGGCTACCCTTTTGGAGTGTCTGAGTTCCTCGGGATAGGCCAGATAGACCGGAATGGTTGCGCTTGATTCGCCCGGTAGCACGTTCACAAGGTCGGGGCTGTTGTGGGTGATATAGTCGGGCAGGGCACCGATGCCGAGGCCGTTGATCACCGCCTGAAGGATGCCGAAGTAGTTGTTCACAGTCAGCACCGATTTCTCGTTGGCATTCAGGAAAGGCTCCACCCATGCGGCCCCTGCCGATACCTGCGGCGCGCTGGCATCATGGGCGATCAGGCGGTGGTTGTTCAGGTCCTCCGGCGTCTGCGGCGTGCCGTGCAGTTCGAGGTAGTCCTTGGAGGCGTAGAAACGCATTTCCACCTCCATCAGGCGACGGCGGATCAGGTCGGCCTGGCTGGGTTCCTTCATGCGGATGGCGACGTCGGCCTCGCGCATGGGCAGATCGAGAACGCGTTCCTCCAGCATCAGGTCGATTTTCAGGTCGGGGTATTTTTCGTACAACCGCCCGAGGCGCGGGGCCAGCCAGAGCGTGCCGAAACCGGTGGTGGTGGTGACGCGGAGCTGGCCGAAAACCTCGTCCTTGGAATCGCGGATGCGGGCGAAGACGGTTTCGAGGCGTTTGGAAATCGAGCGGGTGGCATCCAGCAGCAGTTCGCCCTGTTCGGTCAGGATCAGCCCGCGGGCGTGGCGGTGGAACAGCGATATGCCGAGGGTTTCCTCCAGCGCGCTGATCTGGCGGGAAACGGCGGACTGGCTGAGGTGCAGGGTCTCGCCGGCGTGGGTGAGGCTGCCGGCTTCGGCAACTGCGTGAAATACCCTGAGTTTATCCCAATCCATTGTCCCCCCGGTGCGCCCGCGGCAAGCGCTTGTTATTATTGTCTGTTATCAATGCGCGGGAGTATAGCGGCAAAGCCCGCGCGGCAAAAGCAAAACAAACGCCCCGACGTCACGAAAATTTGTGCGTAAAATTATGTTGATTGGGTCAAGTTTCCTGACCTATACTTGTGCTACAGTTGCTGTGGGAGGCCAACCGATGTCACTTCAATCCGTATCGCTGAATGATCGCACCGATCTGTCGAAAAAACAGGTTTTGCTGAGCGGGACGCAGGCGCTGGTGCGCTTGCCGCTGATGATGAAGGCGCGCGACAAGGCGGCGGGGCTGAATACGGCAGGGTATATCACCGGCTATCGAGGCTCGCCGCTGGGGGCGGTGGATTTGCAGATGAACCGCGCGGAAAAGGTGTTCAGGGAAGCGGATATCAAGTTCGTGCCGGGGCTGAACGAGGATCTGGCGGCCACGGCGCTCTGGGGCACGCAGCAGGCGCATTTGCGCGGCGAGGGGGTTTTCGACGGTGTGTTCGGCATGTGGTATGGCAAGGGGCCGGGGGTGGACCGGACCGGCGACGTGTTCCGCCATGCGAATATGGCGGGGACGGCGGAATTCGGCGGGGTGATCGCGGCGATGGGCGACGATCACACGGGCGAGAGTTCGACGGTGCTGCACCAGTCGGAGTTCGCCTTTGTCGATGTGCTGATGCCGATATTGTCGCCCGCCGGTGTGCAGGAAATCCTCGATTACGGGATTCTGGGCTGGGAGCTGAGCCGCTATTCCGGTTGCTGGGTCGGGTTGAAATGCGTCAAGGACACGATCGAGGTGACCGAGGTGGTTGACGGCACGCCGGACCGGTTGCAGATCGTCCGGCCCGGGGATTTCGAGATGCCGCCGGACGGGCTGAATATCCGGCTGATCGACGACCGCACGGCGCAGGAGGCGCGGCTGCACGATTACAAACGTTTCGCGGCGGAGGCGTTCGCGCGCGCCAACAGGATCGACCATCGGGTGCATGGCGATGCCAAGGCGCGGATCGGGATTGTGTCGGCGGGGAAAAGCTGGCTCGACACCGTGCATGCGCTGGAACTGTTGGGCATTGACGAGGCGGAGGCCAGGCGGCTGGGGATCACCACCTACAAGGTGGGGATGGTCTGGCCGCTGGATATGAAATCCTTCCGCGAATGGTCCGAGGATCTGGAGCTGATTATCGTTGTCGAGGAAAAGCGCAAGCTGATCGAGGTGCAGATCAAGGAGGCGATTTTCGACGACCGGCACGGGCGGCGGGTGATCGGCTGGAAAAAGGAGAACAAGGAGGTTCTGTTTTCGGTCAAGGGCGCGCTCGATCCGGTGCTGATCGCGCGGCAACTGGGCGGCGTGCTGCTGGAGGAGGGTGTGGAATCCGAACGCCTGACGCTGGCGAAACAGGTGCTGGACGACGCGGTGAAGGCGGATAACGCCGAGGAGATCGCCAGCCGGTTGCCGTGGTTCTGTTCGGGGTGTCCGCATAATTCTTCGACCAGACTGCCGGAAGGGGCGCGGGCCTATGCCGGGATCGGCTGTCATTTTATGGTGCAGTGGATGGACCGCAACACCATCGGTTTTACCCATATGGGCGGCGAGGGGGCGAACTGGATCGGCGAGGCGCCGTTTTCCAAACGCAAGCATGTGTTCCAGAACCTCGGCGACGGCACCTATAACCATTCGGGGGTGCAGGCGATACGGGCGGCGGTGGATGCGGGGGATGTGAATATCACCTATAAAATCCTGTATAACGACGCGGTGGCCATGACCGGCGGACAGCCTATCGAGGGGGGATTGACCGCCTACCAGATTGCCGACGAGCTGGTGGCGATGCGGCTGAAAAAGGTCGTTGTGGTTTATGACGACAAAGAGGACGTGGACGTCAAAGCCTTTCCGAAGGGGGTCGAGGTGGTGGAACGCCATGCGCTCGACGATGTGCAGAAACGCCTGCAGGAGGTCGAGGGGGTGACGGCGATCATCTATATCCAGACCTGCGCGGCGGAAAAACGGCGGCGGCGCAAGCGCGGCACTTTCCCCGATCCCGACCGGCGGGTGTTTATCAATCCGGATGTCTGCGAGGGCTGCGGCGATTGCGGGGTGCAGTCGAACTGCGTTTCCATCCTGCCGCTGGAAACCGAACTCGGGCGCAAACGCGAGATCGACCAGTCGTCCTGCAACAAGGATTTTTCCTGTATCGACGGGTTCTGTCCGGCGTTTGTGACGCTGGAAGGGGCCGGGGTGAAAAAGCCGGAGAAGGCGGCGCTCGACCTGCCGGAACTGCCGGAGCCGGAACTGCCGGCGATCAACGGCACGCATAACATCGTGATTACCGGTGTCGGCGGCACGGGGGTTGTGACCGTCGGCGCCTTGCTGGCGATGGCGGCGCATCTGGAGGGCAAGGGCGCCGGTGTGATGGAAATGGCGGGGCTGGCGCAGAAGGGTGGCGCGGTGCATATCCATTGCCGTCTGGCGGAGCGGCCCGAGGATATTTCCGCCATTCGCGTGGCGGTGGGCGAGGCCGATGCGCTGATCGGCGGCGATCTGGTGACCTCGTCCGGCGCGAAAACGCTGGGGCTGATGACGCGGGGGCGGACGCGGGCGGTGTGCAACGCGCACCAGATCATTACCGGCGATTTCACCCGCAACACCGATTTCAGCCTGCCGGTGGACCGGATGAGCATGGCGCTGTCGGCGCGGATCGGGGCGGAGGCGCTCTCGATGCTGGATGCGACGAAGCTGGCTGAAAAATTTCTGGCCGATGCGATCTATGCCAATGTGCTGATGCTCGGCGCGGCGTGGCAGGCGGGGCTGGTGCCGCTGTCGCTGGAGGCGATCGAAAAG
Organism: Paracoccaceae bacterium; assembly: GCA_026982255.1. Lineage (GTDB taxonomy): Bacteria > Pseudomonadota > Alphaproteobacteria > Rhodobacterales > Rhodobacteraceae > NORP23. Next base: position 8,636 of record JALSHL010000208.1, read on the forward strand.
GCGGTGGAACTGAACGGGGCCGGAGTGGAGGGCAACCTGCTGGCGCTGAAAATCGGGCGCTGGGCCGTGGCCTATCCGGAGCAGGCGCTCAAGGCGCTGGGCGAAACGGTGGTGGCGATGCCCGAGGGCACCGATCCGGTCGAGATGCGCGCGGCGCATCTGGCGAAATACCAGAACGCGCGGCTGGCGAGAAAATACCGCAAGCGGGTGGCCGCGGCCGAGGCGGTCGATCCCGGGTTCGGCGCGGCGCTGGCGCGAGGTTATCACAAGTTGCTGGCCTACAAGGATGAATACGAGGTGGCGCGGCTGCATCGCGAGACGCTGGCCGATGCGGTGGAACAGCATTTTTCCGGTGTGCGGGCCATGCGGTTCCATCTGGCGCCGCCGATCCTTGGCAAGAAGGACGCCAGCGGCAGGCCGGTGAAGTCGGAGTTCGGGCCGTGGATGATGAAGGCCTTCGGGCTGTTGGCGCGGCTGAAATTCCTGCGCGGCACGCCGTTCGACCTGTTCGGTTATACCGCCGAGCGCAAGATGGAGCGGGCGTTGATCCGAGAATACGTCAGAACCATGAAAGAGGTGCAGGCGGGATTGACGCCGGAGACGCGCGATATTGCCATCCAGCTGGCGGAGCTGCCGCTGGAAATCCGTGGCTTCGGGCATGTGAAACAGGCGGCGGCCGAGAAGGCGGCCAAGCGGCGCGAGGCTCTGTTGGCGGCCTTCCGCGACGGAGGCGAGCCGCAGGCGGAGGCGGCGCAGTAGGGTTGAAAAACCGGCATGGCCATACCACCTGTTGAACGAGGCCCTCGGGCCTGTTTCGCCCGGTGGCTCCTTTTAACAACATGAGGAGACGTGGCTATGATCGATATCAGGGTTGAAGATGACGGCAGTCTGGTAACGGCGGTCCCGACCGGAAAAATCACCGAGGCGGACGTCACCGCGCTGGCCGATGCCATGAGCGGGAGTATCAACACCCATGACCGTATTCCGGCGCTGTTGATCCACGCGTCGAAGTTCCCCGGATATGACAGTTTCGCGGCGCTGATGGCGCATCTGAAACTGATCCACGATCGCGAGTCGCTGGTGCCGCGGGTGGCGGTGGTCTCGGACGGGGTATTGCTGCCGCTGGGGCAGATGCTGGCCAGATTGTTCGTCAGGGCCGAGGTCCGGCATTTCGCCGAGGCCGATCTGGACGAGGCCACCGAATGGGCGCGCAACGGGGCGGAAAAGCCGGACGGGGTGACCGTTCTGGAAGGGTTCCCGAACGATGTGCTGGCACTGGAAGTCCACGGTCGCCTGCATGCGGTCGATTATGACGAGGTAATAGAGCCGCTGGTCGAGGAGAAGCTGAAGCGGCATGACAAGCTGAAGTTGCTGATCGTTGTCGGCAAGGATTTCGAGGGGGCGACTGTCGGGGCCGGTTGGGAGGACATGAAACTGGGGCTGCGGCATTTCACCAGATACGACAAGCTGGCGCTGGTGACGGACCTGCACTGGTTGCGAAACTCCGCGCGGCTGTTCGGTCCGTTCATGCCGGGGCAGGTGCATACCTATCCGCTGTTCAAGCGGGATCTCGCGGAAGACTGGATCAAGACCTGATAAAAGGCGGGGCGCGAGGGGAACTCCCCCGCGCCCCCTTTCGCTGGCGGGGGGTGCCGGTTAGTTGGCCGGGGCGGAAAGGCCGCCGGCGACGAGGGTGGCAAGGGCAAGCTTCCTGAACATTTCAATTCTCCGGTTACAACAAGATTTCCGGAGCATAGGGGTGCGGCGCGGCGCGGGGAATTCACTTCGCCAAACGAATTGGTGACGGAGTGTGATCAGCCGAGAGGACGGCGAATCCGGTAGATGTTGTGGGTTCCGGCCTGTCCGGTTTCGAGCAGCTCGTAGCCCTGCTCGGCACAGAAATGCGGCACGTCGATCACCGCGGCCGGATCGTCGGCGAGCAGGCGCAGCACCTGGCCGGGGGCGAGGGCGAGCAGCCGTTTGCGGGCCTTCAGCACCGGCAGCGGGCAGAGCAGACCGATAGCGTCGAGTTCATGATCCTGTTCCATATCCGAATGGCTAAACCGCACATTCACGCATGTCCACGCCTTTGTGAAAATTAGAGACATGACGAGGCCGCCCAAACGGGTTAGGTAGGATGGGAATCAGGAGAATAAGAATGTTCGGACTTGATATCATTGACGCCTCTATGGGCCTTTCGCTGGTGATCGCGGTGATTGGCGGAATCCTGTCTTTTCTGTCGCCTTGCGTGTTGCCGATTGTGCCGCCCTATCTGGCGTATATGGGTGGGTCCTCTGTCGAGGAGATGGAGAAGGGCCGGAACACGGGCGTGATCGTCAAGGCGGTGTTTTTTGTTCTGGGTCTGTCGACGGTTTTCATGATTCTGGGCTTTGCTGCTTCGGCCTTCGGACAGCTGTTTTTGTCCTATCAGGGGGTGATGACCAAGGTGGCCGGCGTGGTGATTATCATCTTCGGCCTGCATTTTCTGGGGCTGTTCAGGATACCGCTGCTTTACCGCGAGGCGCGCATCGATGCGGGCGATCAGGGCGGCAGCGTGTTCGGGGCGTATATCCTCGGGCTGGCGTTTGCCTTTGGCTGGACGCCATGTATCGGGCCGATCCTCGGGGCGATCCTGTCGCTGGCGGCGCAGGAAGGTTCGGTCGGGCAGGGCACGGTGTTGCTGGGGTTCTATGCTATCGGGCTGGGGATTCCGTTCATGCTGGCGGCGATGTTTATGAACCGGTTTGTGAAAACCATGAACCGGATGAAAAAACACATGAAGCTGATCGAGAACCTGAGCGGCGGGCTGCTGATCCTGATCGGGGTGTTGTTGCTGACGGGCCTGTTTACCGAGATGTCCTACTGGTTGCTGGAAAATATTCCCTTCCTTGGCTCGATCGGCTAATACAGCGGGGATAGTTTAATCCCGTTTCCGGTAGTATAGTTGCCCTGCTTTGAGTGTATCGTCCGAACGCCCCGCCTTTCGCCGCCATGTTTTCTATGTGCCCGGCTATGACCCGATGCCGCCGCGCCGGTATCGTGAGCTGTATCGTGCCGAAGGGGCGAAGCAGGCGGAGATTTGCAGTTACGACATCGCGGTCCAGGGGACCACGGGGCAGGGGAAGCGCTATCGCTGGGATGTGCGCGCGACGATGGACGGGGCGGATTGCGAGACGCGGTTCGAGTTTCTGCTCTGGAACGATATTGTCCATGCCTCCATGCGCAAGACGATTTTGCGGACCTACTGGCTGTTGCTGAAAACGCTGTGGCTCTATCTGGCGAGCGGGGCGCTGGGGGCGTTGTTCCGGTTGCGCAAGGCGCCGATCATGGTGGCGCTGTATCCGGTGGTGATCCTGCTGGGGCAACTGTCGTTTTCGGTCTGGCTGGGATACGGAGTGTCCAAGGTGATCGGCGGCTGGGCCGGAGCGGGGCTGGGGGCGCTGCTGGTGGCGGCGCTGCTGGTGATGTTCCGGCGTTTTGACCGGAAGTTCTATGCCTATTATCTGCTGCACGATTTTTCCTTCTGGGCGCAGGCGCGCGGGACGATGCCGGCGGTGCTGGAGCCGCGGATTGCCGAATTTGCCGAGCGGATCGAGGCGGCGCTGGACAGCGATGTGGACGAGGTGCTGGTGATCGGCCATTCGTCGGGCGCGCATCTGGCGGTGAGCCTGATGGCGGAGGTGTTGCGGCGGCGGGCCAGGGCGCCGAAGCTGGCGTTTCTGACGCTGGGGCAGACGATTCCGGTGGTGTCGTTTTTGCCCGGCGCGTGGGATCTGCGGCGCGATCTGCGGCAGGTTTCCATGCGGCCGGATGTGTTCTGGCTGGATGTCTCGGCCCCCGGTGACGGGGCGTGTTTTGCGCTCAGCGATCCGGTGGCGGTGAGCGGGGTGGCGCCGCCGGAGGGGGCGCAGTTCGGACCGAAGGTGATCTCGGCCGCCTTCAGCAAGACCATGACCCGTGCGCACCAGCGCCGGACGCGCTGGCGGTTTTTGCGCCGCCATGTGCAGTATCTTTGTGCCTTCGATTTTCCGCGCGAATACGACTATTTCCGCGTCACGGCGGGGCCGGTGAGCCTGCGGGCGCGCTATGCGGAGCGGGGGTCGAGTGCCTCGACAAAATACACGCCGTTGTCGCCGTTTACCTCGACGGGGCCGGCGTGACGCGGCGGCGGGCGCCGAAGCCGGCCTCGCGGCCCGAGGGGGCGGGGTTGTGGCAGCGGATACGGTTGTTCCGGCAGGATATGTTTTCCTCGCAGCCCGAACGGCTGTATCGGGCCTGGATGGCGGAGGTGCGCGGGCCGCTCTACCGCTCGTTTCTGGTCAACGATCCGGCGCTGGTGAAACGGGTGCTGCTCGAGGAGCCGGAGAAGTTTCCGAAATCGGCGATTATCCACGATACCCTGCGCGGGCTGCTCGGGGACTCGGTATTTCTGAGCAATGGCGAGACATGGAAGCGGCAGCGGCGTATCCTCGACCCGGCCTTCGAACAGGGCGCGGTGAAGGCGTTTCCGGCGATGCGGGATGCCGGAGCGGCGGCGGTGGTGCGGCTGGGCAAGGGCGGGATGGTGGAGATGGAGGCCGTGGCCTCGATGCTGACAGCGGATGTGATTTTCCGCACGCTGTTTTCGATTCCGATTACCTCGGAGGTGGCGACGCGGGTGTTTCAGGCCTTCCGGCGCTATCAGCGGGCGCAGCCGTTATGGAATATTCCGGGGCTGTTGCGCTTGCCGCGCTGGGCGCCGCGGTTCCACTCGAAGGCCGCGCGCGAGAGTGCGGCGGAGATCCGCGGCCTGTTGGCGGGGCTGGTTGCGGCGCGGGCGGCGGAGATTGTCGAAGGGCGGGCGCCTGACGATCTGGCGACGCGGATTATGACCCTGCCGGACCCCGAAACCGGCGAGACGTTTACGCCGGCGGAGATGGTCGACCAGGTGGCGATCTTTTTTTTGGCGGGGCACGAGACCTCGGCCTCGGCGCTGGGCTGGGCGCTGTATCTGCTGGCGGCGAACCCCGATATTCAGGCGCGGGCGGCGGCGGAGGCGATGGCGGCGCCGGATCTGGGCGATCTGTCCGGAATGCCCTTCATCAAGGCGGTGTTCCGCGAAACGTTGCGCCTGTTCCCGCCGGTGCCGATGATGGTGCGCGAGGCGGCGGAGGCTTGTGAATTTCGCGGGAGGAATGTGCCGAAGGGGTCGCTGGCGATCCTGTCGCCGTGGCATCTGCACCGGCACCGGCGGCTTTGGGATCATCCCGACGATTTCGATCCCGACCGCTGGCAGACGCAGAACGGCAAGGCCTGCAAACGCAACGCCTATATCCCGTTTTCGGCGGGGCCGCGGGTCTGTTCCGGTGCCGGTTTCGCGATGATCGAGGGGGTGTTGCTGCTGTCGATGCTGCTGGCGGCCTACCGGTTCGAGGCGGGGCCGGAGCCGGTGCCGGTGGCGCATCTGACGGTGCGGGCGAAGGACGGGATCAATCTGCGGCTGGTGCCGCGCGACGGTAGTAGTCCAGAACATACAGACGCATAGCGGTGGCCAGACCGGAGCCGGTGCCGCGGGCCTCGTCAATCTCGGCGGCGAGGCCGTTGATGGTTTTACCCTCGGCGGCGGCGATGTCGAGAAAGGCGCGCCAGAAAGGTTCTTCGAGGGAAACCGATGTGCGGTGGCCGCGCAGGGTCAGCGAGTGTTTTTGCGGTCTCATGCGTCGGGGTCGCGTTTGTGCCCGTCGAGTTTGCGTGCCGCGAAGGCGTTGAGTTCGACCACCCGCTCGCGCTCGGGCTTTTTCAGGTTCGCAATGGCGTCGAGACGCTGCTTTTTCTTTTCCTGCACCTTCTCGCGCATCTTCTGTTTGCGCAGGGTACGTAGATTAACCACTTTTGCCATGAAAAAAACCTGCCACGCGGGGCGGCAGGTTTCAAGGGTTTTGCTTGTGACGTCCGGTTATTTCGGGCCGATCATGTCCT
>JALSHL010000209.1 GCA_026982255.1 Paracoccaceae bacterium
CGAGGCGCGCGGCGAAGTGCAGGAAAAGACGCAGGAAGACCTGATCTCGATTTTTGTGCCAACCACGCCGAACCCGACCTCCGGCGTGTTCGTCTATGCCCCGAAAACCGACGTGATCTACCTTGACATGAGCATCGAGGATGCCGCCAAACTGGTGATCTCCGCCGGTCTGGTCATCCCGCCGACGGCTGCCGAGATCGCCGCCGGACGCCGGCCCGCACCCAAGGGCAGATGACTCCGCTCTGGAGCGCCGCCCTCACCGGCTTTCTGACCTCCTTCGCGTTGATCCTCGCCATCGGCGCACAAAACGCCTTCGTGCTGAAACAGGGGCTGCAGCGCGCACATGTGTTCTGGGTCGCCCTGACCTGCGCCCTCTCCGACGCCATTCTGATCACCGCCGGGGTGGCGGGTTTCGGCGCGGTCATCAAGGCAGCGCCGGAACTGCCGCGCCTGATGGCCCTCGCGGGCGGGGCATTTCTGGTATTCTACGGACTGCTGAAATTCCGCGACGCGGCCAGCGCAAACGCACAGCAGACCGCAGGTGACACCCCGCGCGCCCTGCTGCCGACCCTGCTGACCACCCTCGCGCTGACCTGGCTCAACCCGCATGTCTATCTGGATACCCTCGGGCTGATCGGCGCGGTCTCCACCCGATTCGAGGGAATCGCCGGCAAGGCCGCCTTCACCGCCGGCGCGGTCAGCGCCTCTTTTATGTTCTTCTTTTCTCTCGCCTACGGCGCGCGATTCCTTGCGCCGCTGCTGAAAACGCCGCGCACATGGCAAATTCTGGATATTCTCATCGGTCTGCTGATGCTCTGGCTCGCAGCCGGGTTGTTCCTTTCCGCGTGATTCCCGGCTCCCCGACGTGGGACATAATCTTGCGGCAAGGCAGGTTCCGGCCACCAGATATGGCGTAATTCCCCGATACGGGCATATTTCCTAAAATCCGGCGCTGCCACAGTGCCGCCACAATATCGTGGCTTCTGTGCAACAAGTTGATGTTCTGATAGCGTTTCCGGCGCTAACATTCCCCATATAAACGTTTTTTCCCAAAAAATCCCTTGGCAGCCACAGATCGGAAGCCTATGATCAATGCACTGCTCGATAGGTTTCTGCCTGTATGAAACCTGCCTCAATAACTTGACGCCCTCCTTGCGAGGGCGTTTTTTTTATTGCGGAATGGATGTCACCCAGAGGATCACCGCATCGTCCTGCGATTTCGAGATCACATTGTGCCCCATCGAGGCATCGTAATAGGCGCTGTCGCCACGGCGCAGTTCCACCGGCTCGTAAAACTCGCTGTAGAACTCCACCACGCCGGTCAGCACATAGAGGAACTCCTCGCCGTCATGACGCACCCAGCCGTCGAATTCGTCGATCGAGCGTGCCCGCACCGTGGCGCGATAGGGCATCATCTGTTTGTGCGACAGGTCCGAAGCCAGAATTTCATGTTCATAGGTCGGCGTAATCAGCCCCCGCCCCTCGCCGGAACGGGTAATCGCGCGCCGCGCCAGCACCTTGTCGGATTTCGGCGCGGTAAACAGCTGCGGGATCGAGATTTCCAGCCCTGTCGCCAGCTTGCGCACCGCATCGAAGGTCGGCGACATCTGCCCGTTCTCGATCTTGGACAGGGTCGAGCGCGCCAGCCCCGCCTTTTGCGCCGCCTGCTCCAGCGTCCAGTCCCGCGCCTTGCGCAATTCGCGCACCCGCTCGCCGAGGTCCAGCGGCGCGCGCGCCTCCTCGCGGCCGCTTTCGCGGGCGATCTTCAACACGCTAGGTTTACTGTCCGGCATTGGCATTCCCTGTCCTGTCACTGTAAAAGACCTCATACCCGTTGCCACAACCGCTGGCAATGCGCCCGATTGCAACCGGAGGCCCCATGACCCGACTCGACATCATATCCGACCCGATCTGCCCCTGGTGCTACATCGGCAAGGCCCGTCTGGACAAGGCGCTGGCGAAATTTCCCGAAAACCCGTTCGAACTGCACTGGCAGCCGTTCCAGCTCAACCCCGAAATGCCGCGCGAGGGCATGGACCGGCGCGAATATCTGGAATGGAAATTCGGCGGCAAAAAAGGCGCGATCGAGGTCTACAGCGAAATCGCCAAAACCGCCGAGGAAGAAGGCCTTGAAATCGCCTTCGAGAAAATCACCCGCACCCCC
>JALSHL010000210.1 GCA_026982255.1 Paracoccaceae bacterium
GTAGTAGTCGGGCGCGCCGAGCAGGTCGAGGCCGAGGGGATCTACCTTTGCCTTGCGGATGCTGTCGGGCAGACGGGACAGGACCGGCGAGGGCTCGCCGGTATCCTCGACAATACAGGTGGCGGCATCGATGGCCGAGAGCAGGCGGCTTGTGGAGCGCGCGCCGGCCTTTTGCCCGTCGGTGGCGGAAAAGGCGCCGGTGACGGTCAGCCTGAACGCATCCTCGAAATATTGCATCGAGTCATGGGTGACAATCAGCCTGACGTTTTCCAGCGGGGCGAGGGCGCGCAGGCCGGCATCCGTGGCGCGGATTATTTTTGCGCGCTGGGCGTCGGCATTGGCGGTGTAGGCCTCGGCGTTGTCGGGATCGATCTGGCCAAGCACGCCGGAAATGATGTCGAGCCAGAGCAGCACGTTGTCGGGATGCAGCCAGACATGCGGGTCGATATTGCTGTCGACATCATGATCATGGCCGTGTCCCTCGCCAAAATCCTGCAGGTCGCGAATGGCGAGCTTGTGCGGGCTGGCCGACTGGCCGAGTGCGACGGCAAATGCGGGTGCCTGCGATAGCGGTTTGATCAACCACGGCTCCATATCGAGGCCGATATAGAACACCACATCCGCCTGCTCCAGCGCGCGCAGTTGCGAGGGGCGCAGGGCGAAATCATGTGGCGAGGCGTTGGTAGGCAGCAACAGGTCGGGCGTCGCGACTCCGGCCATCACGTCCGCGACAATCCCCTGCAACGGGGCGATGCTGGTGACCACGCGCGGCGGTTCGGCGCGCGCAATGCCGGCAAGCAACAACAGGGCGATCAGGGCGCGCCACATGTTACTTCGGCGCTTCGCCGTGGGTCCGGGTATAGGCGGCCGTGAATGCCTCCTGTTTGTCCGCGCCGGCTTCGGTCTGGTATTTTTCCTTCCATTCGGAATAGGGCATGCCGTGGATGATCTCGCGGCCCTCCTCCTTGGTCATCTCGATGCCGCGCTCGTTTGCGGCCTCCTGATACCAGCGACTCAGGCAGTTGCGGCAGAATCCGGTCAGGTTCATCATGTCGATGTTCTGCACGTCGGTGCGTTCCTGCAGATGGGCGATCAGGCGGCGGAAAGCGGCGGCCTCTACTTCGGTGCGGGTCTTGTCATCCATTGTCGGTTTCCTTGTTTGCGGATTCAAAGGCGGTCCAGATAGCGGGAGCGATGCGGTTGGCCCAGTCTTGCTGTCCCTCGGGCGTAGCGATCAGGTCGTTGCGTATCTCGATCAGCACATGGGGCAGACCGCGGGCGGTGCCGTGGTAATACATGGTGTCGCCGCGCAGCTCGCCGGAATAGGGCTCGTTGTCGCCAACGACAATATCGGGGTCCTTGGCGAAATACTCCATGAACGGTTTGGCAAGGCGGCCGTCCTTGTCCCACAGAACACCGAGGTGCCACGGGCGCGGCGGGCGGCCGTTAAGCTGTCTGGTGAAAGAGTGGATCGAGACTAGCGAGGGGGTGCGCCCCTCGGCAATCATCTTGTCGATCTGGGCCGACAGCGCGGCGTGATACGGGCGGTAGAACAACTCCAGCCGCCGCTTCTTTTCCGCCGCATCGGCATGGCGGTTGCCCGGAATGATCGAACCGTCATAGAGTTTCATCAGGATGGTCGGGTCGTCCTCGCCCCGGTTGGGGTCGATAACGAGCCGCGAGAAACGGGACAGCACCGCGTGGGCATCCAGAAGCTCCGCCAGATGACGTGTCACACCGGCAGCGCCGACATCATAGGCGATATGGCGATTCATGTCATGCCCGGACAGGCCCAGCGAACCGCCGTTCACATTCGGCGGCACGCGGTTGGAGGCGTGATCGCAAACCAGCAGGATCGGCGATTTGGCATCGGGGTTGAGGATTTCATAGGCGGGGGTGGTCGGCATATGTCATATTCCTGTCATTACACCGCTCTAAGTAACCCTTGTGGCAATCATGGACCAGATGCTGCGACCAAAAAGTAAGGAAATTTTGCCGATTATTTCGGACATCCGGCGATTGTTCCTTTATATCCTGTAGTTGGCCTGACTGATGTAGATGAATGAAAGACTGGATATGCGCAGACAAAGAAGTGTGAAAATCGTTGCAACGCTCGGACCGGCATCAGACACCCGCGAAATGATAAAATCGCTGTTTCTGGCGGGCGCCGATGTGTTCCGCCTGAACATGAGCCACGGCTCGCACGCCGATACGCGGGACCGTTACGAGATGATCCGCGATGTCGAGCGTGAGCTGGGCCGTCCGATAGGTGTGCTGGCCGATCTGCAGGGGCCGAAGTTGCGCTGCGGTGTATTTGCCGAAGGCAAGGTCAAGTTGAAGAAAGGTGCCGCTTTCCGGCTGGATCTGGATACTGCGGAGGGGGATGCAACGCGGGTGAACCTGCCGCATCCCGAGATTTTCAAGGCGCTGGAGGTTGGTTCCACCTTGTTGGTCGATGACGGCAAAGTGCGCCTGAAGGTGACAGGCCGCTCCGACACCCACGCCGATACGGTGGTCGAGGTGGGGGGCAAGGTCTCCAACCGCAAGGGCGTGAATGTGCCGGATGTGGTGTTGCCGCTTGCGGCCCTGTCGGACAAGGATCGCAAGGATCTGGAGTTTGTTTGCGAGCTTGGCGTGGACTGGCTGGCGCTGTCTTTCGTCCAGCGTCCCGAGGATGTGCAGGAAGCGCGCGATCTGGTCAGGGGCCGCACGGCGGTTCTGGCAAAGATCGAGAAACCGGCGGCGGTGGATGCCTTCCGCGAGATTCTCGATGTGTCCGACGGCATCATGGTGGCACGCGGAGATCTTGGGGTGGAACTGCCGGTGCAGGCCTTGCCGCCGATCCAGAAGCGTCTGGTGCGGGGATGTCGCAAGGTTGGCAAACCGGTGATTGTAGCGACGCAGATGATGGAAAGCATGATTACGTCGCCGGTTCCGACGCGGGCGGAGGTCTCGGATGTGGCGCAGGCGATTTACGAGGGCGCCGATGCGGTGATGCTCTCGGCCGAGTCCGCGGCTGGAGATTTTCCGGTCGAGGCGGTGACCACAATGAACAACGTGGCCGAGGAAGTGGAGCGCGATCCGATCTACCGTCAGGTGATCGAGGCCTCCAGAACTGCTTCCCGCGCCACGGTCGCGGACGCGATTACGGTCGCTGCGCGGGAAGTTGCCGAGACCACAAACGTCAAGGCGATCTGCTGTTTCACATCGTCGGGGACAACGGCGACGCGGGCTTCCCGCGAGCGCCCGCGCGTGCCGATCATTGCGCTGACGCCGGAGATCAAAACCGCAAGAAAGCTAGCATTAACATGGGGGTTACACTGTTCTGTGACCACTGCGGTGGAGCGGTTCAAGATGGCCGTTGTCGGGGCCGCAAAGGTGGCGCGCGAGGATGGTTTTGCCACCGACGAGGACAAGATTGTCGTCACCGCAGGCATCCCTTTCAACGTCGCAGGGTCCACGAACATCCTGCGCGTGGCGCCGGTGCAGGAAAAATTGATATACGAGGGCGAGCCGGAGTGATAAAATTCCCCATTATAAAAAGGGGAAATTATGTCACGATACGAAATGTTTCTGATGGGCGGGAGTATTACCCTGGTTCTGGCCGTCATAATGTTTTTTTCCGCGGCGACCAAAGATCAACCGGTTCAGAAAAGTCTGGCAATTTTCTTGCTCGGGGCAGGATTGCTGTATGTTGCCGACGGTTATTCCGGCGGTGGTATCGATCCGGGGGATATTCCGGCGACGTTTATCAAGTTTGTTGCAGGGCTTTTCTAGCGTTTTCCATCTTGCCATTCGGGGCGCAAGCCCCTACAACGCCGCTTCAACCTGCGTGTCCGGCCAAAGGGCTGCCGAGTCGCGCTTTCAGACCACGTCCGCTACAAGGAGATGGAAATGCCCAAGATGAAGACAAAATCCGGCGCCAAAAAGCGCTTCAAGGTTACGGCCTCGGGTCGTATCAAGGCCGGTCAGGCAGGCAAACGCCACGGCATGATCAAACGCTCCAACAAGTTCCTTCGCAACGCGCGCGGCACCACAGTGCTGAGCAAAGCGGACGAAGGTATCGTCAAAAAATACATGCCCTACGCACGTTAAGAGGAGCCTGATCAATGTCCAGAGTTAAAGGTGGTGTCACCACCCACGCCCGTCACCGCAAAGTCGTCAAGGCCGCCAAAGGCCATTACGGCGCGCGTCACCGCAATTTCCGCACGGCTACACAGTCCGTCGACAAGGCTATGCAGTATGCCACGCGCGACCGCGCCGTGCGCAAGCGTAACTTCCGCGCCCTGTGGATCCAGCGCATCAACGCCGCCGTTCGTTCGGTGGACGAGAGCCTGACATATTCGCGATTTATCAACGGTCTGACAAAGGCCGGCATCGAGGTTGACCGCAAGGTCCTCGCTGATCTGGCCGTTCACGAGCCGGAAGCATTTGGTGCCATCGTCGCACAGGCCAAAGCCGCCCTCTAGGGTCGCAACGCTGAAACAAAGGCCCCGGTGGAAACATCGGGGCTTTTTGCGTTTCGGGGGTTCAAAAACTTGCATTTCCCCTGCGCGCGTCATAACCAAACCCAAACGGGATGAACGAGGGTCACATGGACGGAATTCAGGAACTCAAGGCGAAGTATCTGGCCGAAATTGCCGATGCGGGCGACGAAAACGCGATCGAGGCGGTGCGCCTGGCCGCTGTGGGCAAAAAGGGCGAGGTTTCGCTGAAAATGCGCGAGCTGGGCAAGATGACGCCCGAGGAACGCAAAACCGCCGGCCCGATGCTGAACGCGTTGAAGGACGAGATCAATTCGGCCATTGCCGCGCGCAAGGCCGCGCTGGCCGATGCGGCGCTGGAGGAACGCCTGCGCGCCGAATGGCTGGACGTGACGCAGCCTTCGCGCCCGCGTAGCGAGGGGACTGTGCATCCGATCTCGCAGGTGACCGAGGAGATCATTGCGATTTTCGCCGACCTTGGCTATGCCGTCGCCGAGGGGCCGCAGATCGAGAACGACTTCTACAATTTCGACGCCCTGAACATCCCGCCCGAGCATCCCGCGCGGCAGGAGTTCGACACGTTCTATATGCACCGCGCCGAGGGCGACAACCGCCCGCCCAACGTGCTGCGCACCCATACATCACCTGTGCAGATCCGCCATATGGAGAAACACGGGGCGCCGTGCCGCATCATCGCTCCGGGGCGGGTATATCGTTCCGATTACGACCAGACCCACACCCCGATGTTCCATCAGGTCGAGGGGCTGGCGATCGACAAGGATATTTCCATGGCGAACCTGAAATGGACGCTGGAGGAATTCTGCCGCGCGTTTTTCGAGGTGGACAACGTGGAGCTGAAATTCCGCGCCTCGCATTTCCCCTTCACGGAGCCGAGCGCCGAGGTGGACATCAAATGTTCATGGACTGGCGGCCAGCTGAAAATCGGCGAGGGCGACGACTGGATGGAAATCCTCGGCTCCGGCATGGTGCATCCGAAGGTGCTGGAAGCCGCCGGTGTGGACCCGAACGAGTATCAGGGCTTTGCCTTCGGCATGGGCATCGACCGGCTGGCGATGCTGAAATACGGTATACCGGATTTGCGGGCGTTCTTTGACAGCGATCTGCGCTGGTTGCGCCACTACGGTTTTGCGGCGCTGGATGTGCCGACGATCCACGGGGGTATCAGCCGATAAGGCGCGCCTACCGGTTGAACTGCATGCTGTTCACGTCGTTTTGCGAGCGGTTTACGATGTTCGGCCCGATGGCTGCCATCACCGCAATAATCATGACGACGAGGGCGGCAATCAGCACCATCATCTGGACCGTAATAACGCCGGCCTCGTCCGAAATGAAACGTCTGAAGGAGTTTTTCATGAGTATGACCTTTGATTGTCAACGTGTCCCTTCACCCTAGCATCATTCGAAGGTGATGCAACGGGCTTGCGGCGGGCGGCGATATTCCGTTTCCGCCCTTGGAAAAAACCCGTTTCTGCCTTAAACGTCGAAACAAACCGCCTTATCCGGAAAGTATCATGAAATTCACTCTTAGCTGGCTCAAAGAGCACCTCGACACCGACGCAACGCTGGACGAGATCACCTATGCGCTCACCGACCTCGGGCTGGAGGTCGAAGGGGTCGAGAATCCGGCCGAGAAGCTGGCCGGATTTACCCTCGGCAAGGTGACCCATGCGGAAAAACATCCCGACGCCGACCGGCTGCGTGTCTGCACGGTGGAAACCGACGACGGGCCGCAGCAGATCATTTGCGGTGCGCCCAATGCGCGCGAGGGGATCACCGTCGTGGTGTGCAAGCCCGGGCAGTATGTTCCGGGGATCGACACCACGATCAAGGTGGGGAAAATCCGCGGGGTCGAGAGTTTCGGCATGATGGCCTCGGAACGCGAACTGGAGCTGTCGGACGAACACGACGGTATTATCGAGCTGCCCTCGGGCGAGGTGGGCGAGAGCTTCGCTGACTGGCTGGCCGCAAACAAGCCGGACAAAACCGATCCGGTAATCGACATTGCCATCACCCCCAACCGCCCCGACGCGCTGGGCGTGCGCGGTGTTGCCCGCGATCTGGCGGCGCGCGGTCTCGGGACGTTGAAGCCCGCACTGGTCGAGCCGGTAAAGGGCGGTTTTGAAAGCCCTGTGAAGGTCTCCATCGATGCGGATGTGCTGGACAAGGGGTGTCCGGTATTTATGGGCCGCACGATCAAGGGCGTGAAAAACGGTCCTAGCCCGCAGTGGTTGCAGGACCGTTTGCGCGCGATTGGCTTGCGGCCGATCTCGGCGCTGGTGGATATCACCAACTTCATGACCTATGACCGCAACCGCCCGCTGCATGTTTTCGATGTGGCGAAGGTGAATGGTGATCTGCGCGTGCATTTTGCCGAGGGCGGCGAGACGCTCACCGCGCTGGATGACAAGGAATATACGCTGGATGCCGGTATGATGGCGATCAGCGATGACACCGGCGTCGAGAGCATCGCCGGCATCATGGGCGGGCTGGCCACCGGCTGCACCGAAGATACTACCGAGGTGTTTCTGGAAAGCGCCTACTGGGATCCGATCACCATCGCCATGGCGGGACGCAAGCTGAAGATCAATTCGGATGCGCGCTATCGTTTCGAGCGCGGCGTGGATCCCGCCTTCACCCCCGAGGGGCTGGAAATGGCAACACGGATGATCCTTGATCTGTGCGGTGGCGAGGCTTCGGACGTGGTCGTTGCGGGCGCGGTGCCTGATACCGGCCGGTCCTATACGCTCGATCCGGCGCGGGTGATCAGCTTGGTCGGCATGGATATCCCGCGCGAGGAACAGGTGCGGATTCTGACCGACCTCGGATTTTCGGCCACCGGCACCGGCGACACGCTCGAGGTCTGGGTGCCGAGCTGGCGTCCCGATGTGCGCGGCGAGGCCGATCTGGTCGAGGAAATCGCGCGGGTTGCCTCGTTAACCAAACTGCAGGGTGTGCCGATGCCACGGGCCTCGGTCGGGGTGGCGAAACCGGTGCTGACGCCGATGCAGAAACGGCAGGGCATGGCGCGGCGGACGATTGCGGCGCTGGGCTATAATGAATGTGTGACCTACAGCTTTATCGACCGCAAGTCGGCGGCGCTGTTTGGCGGTGGGTCCGACGATGTGATGCTGGGCAACCCGATTTCTTCGGAAATGAGCCACATGCGCCCGACTCTGCTGCCGAGCCTGCTGCTGGCCGCAAGCAAGAACCAGTCGCGCGGATTCAACGATCTGGCCCTGTTCGAGATCGGGCACGGGTTCGAGGGTGGCGAGCCGGAGGAGCAGAAACTGCTGGCTTGCGGTATCCGCACCGGTGCCACCGCGCCGCGCAACGCCTTCGGCACGCGCCGCGATGTCGATGTGTTCGACGCCAAGGCCGATGCCGAGGCAGCGCTGGCAGCGATTGGCGTATCGGTTGGAAACCTGATGGTGATGCGCAACGCGCCGGAGTGGTTCCATCCGGGGCGATCGGCCGTGTTGAGCCTCGGCCCGAAAAACCCGTTGGCGGTGTTTGGCGAGCTGCACCCGAAAGTGCTGGCGGAAATGGACGTGAAGGGACCAGCGGTCGCCTTTACCCTGTTCCTCGAAAACGCGCCCTTCCCGAAGGCGAAAAGCAAGACCCGTCCGGCGCTGGATATTTCCGACTATCAGGCCGTGGAGCGGGACTTCGCCTTTGTGGTGGATGGCGATCTGGAGGTCGACAAGCTGTTGAAGGCGGCGAAAGGCGCGGACAAGAAGCTGATCGAAAGCGTGTCGCTGTTCGATGTGTTTGTTCTGGATGACGACAAGAAATCCGTGGCGATTTCCGTGCGCATCCAGCCCAGATCCGGCACGCTGACCGACAAGGAAATCGAGGCCGTGGCCGCGCAGGTCATCGCCAAGGTGGAAAAAGCCACCGGCGCAACATTGAGAGGGTAATGCGATGAAAGTCTATCTGTCCGGAGAAATCCACACAAACTGGCGCGAGGAAATCGAGAACGGCTGTAAGGCGGCGGGACTGGACGTGCAGTTTTCCGCGCCGGTGACCGATCACGATGCCTCGGACGATTGCGGCGTGGCGATACTGGGGGCCGAGGACAACAAGTTCTGGCACGACCGCAAAGGCGCGCAGATCAACGCTATCCGCACCCGCAAGGGGATCGGGGATGCGGATGTGGTCGTCGTGCGTTTTGGCGAGAAATACAAGCAGTGGAACGCGGCTTTCGATGCCGGTATGGCGGCGGCGCTGGGCAAGTCGCTGATTGTGCTGCACGGACCGGAACACCAGCACCCGTTGAAAGAGGTCGACGCGGCGGCGCTGGCCGTGGCCGAGCGTCCGGAACAGGTCGTGCAGATTTTGCAGTATGTGCTGACGGGCAAACTGCCGCAGTAATTTCGCGCAGGTCAGCAGGTCAAACGGAAAAGGGCCGTCGCCGGAAAAGCCGACGACGGCCCGATCGTGTAAAAATGCCCCGTTGTGAAATTACTCAACTACCGGTAACCATGGGGCGTGCCCGCCAAAGCGACACTCTCAACCAACACGCATCAAGAGCGAGAAAACCCTAGAATGAAGCCCGAACAGCAGCAAGAAAGTTGGCGCGGATTGCAGGTATATGACGCGTTCGGGCATAAATTTCATTTGACGTCACGTGAAATGAGTATGATCGCGCCGGACAGGTATGTCTTTTTGTACGACTTTCTGGCCGCTTCCATTCTGGTTTTGGCGAATGTGCACGGCTACCGCGACACTCTGGGGCCGCTGGTGGCCATGCTGCTATGGTATGGTATGATCCTGCTGGTGACAGCGCTGTATCATGTCGTTCTGGTTCTGGCTCTGCTTCTATCGAAAAAGCACCTGAAGTTTTTTCTATATCTGCCCTTCGTTGGCCTGATCTCGCTGTCTGTCGCGACACTGGTTGTCAATTTTTTCTATTCTCTGCTGGTAGGCGAACCCTATACTTTCGAGATGGCCACGCGACATATATTCTTCAATGCTATCATGGGAATTCTGTTCGAAACGATTTTCATGTTGTTCGTTTTCCCGAAGGTTTCCGAACGGATAGAGACCGGCGGCAACACAGAGGTGGAGCCGGAAATCCGGGAAACTACAGATAGAAAGCTGGCAATCGCCGGCAGGTATTTCCCGGTAAAAGATATCGTCTCGATCTCGTCACAGGATCATTATCTGGAAATCGTCACGACCAGTGTGACCGAGTTGTTGCGTGGCCGCATGGCGGATGTGCTGGGGCAGCTTGCCGACACCGACGGAATTTCACCACACCGTTCGCATTGGGTTGCGCGCGCTGCAATCGAGAGGATCGGTGGCAAGTCGGGAGCCAGAACATTGGTATTGAGCAATGAAACCGAAATCCCGATTGCCCGCACTAAACTGGCAGGGGTAAAGTCTTGGTATGAAGGGTGAAATCTGGATATTTCCATCTGGTGTGGTAGCGTATGCATCCGCATATACCAATAGATAAGGAGGGAAATTATGCTTAAGGAATTCAAGGACTTTATTGCCAAGGGCAATGTCATGGACATGGCCGTCGGTATTATCATCGGCGCGGCGTTTACGGCCATCGTGAAATCGATGGTCGCCGACCTGATCAACCCGTTCATCAGTATTTTCACCGGCGGGATTGACTTCACCAATTTGTTCGTGGTGCTGGGCGAGGGCGACTATGCTACATTGGCCGAAGCGCAGGAGGCGGGGGCCGCGGTGTTTGCTTACGGCTCTTTCATCATGGCAGTGATCAATTTCCTGATCGTGGCCTTTGTGGTGTTTATGCTGGTCAAGGCGGTCAACAAGGCCAAGGCCGCTGCTGAAAAACCGGCCGAGGAGCCCGCGCCGGAAGAGCCGAAAGGTCCAACGCAGGAAGAGCTGTTGGCGGAAATCCGGGATTTGCTGAAAACGCAGTCTGCATAACGAGAAAGGCCCGCCGAAACATTCCGGCGGGCCTTTTGTTTATATCTTCAGAGCCTCTTCAGGAGTGATCGTTTCGATCCCCAGCGCTTCGCCCACAGCGGCGTAGGTCAGGTGGCCCGCATGGGTGTTCAGCCCGTTGGCCAGGTGCGGATCATCAGCACAGGCCTGTTTCCAGCCCTTGTTGGCCAGCGCGATCATGAAAGGCATGGTGGCATTGCCCAGCGCCTGCGTCGAGGTGCGGGCAACGGCCCCCGGCATATTGGCCACGCAATAGTGCATGATGCCGTCGACTTCGTAGATCGGGTCGTCATGGGTGGTGGCATGCGAGGTCTCGAAACACCCGCCCTGATCAATCGCCACATCTACCAGAACCGCGCCCGTCTTCATGGTTTTCAGCATATCGCGGGTCACCAGTTTCGGGGCGGCGGCGCCCGGGATCAGCACGGCACCAATAACCATGTCGGCCCCTGCGACCATCTCGGCAGTATTGCCCTTCGAGGCATAGAGGGTCTTGAAATCCCCGCCGAAGACATCGTCGAGGTAGCGCATGCGCGGCAGGGACAGGTCCAGCACCGTCACATCTGCACCCATACCGGCCGCGATTTTCGCCGCATGGGTGCCGACGACACCGCCGCCCAGAACAACGACCTTGGCCGGTGCAACGCCCGGCACGCCGCCCATCAGAACGCCTCGCCCGCCGTTGGCCTTTTGCAGAGTCCAGCTGCCGACCTGCGGGGCCAGACGACCGGCGACTTCGGACATCGGGGCCAGCAGCGGTAGCGCGCCGTTGCGGTCGGTGACAGTTTCATAGGCAATGGCCGTGACGCCGCTTTCCAGCAGGTCTTTGGTCTGCTCCGGATCGGGGGCGAGGTGCAAATAGGTGAACAGGATTTGCCCTTTGCGCAGTTGCTTGCGCTCCACGGCCTGCGGTTCCTTGACTTTCACGACCATTTCGGCGCGTTCGAAAATCTCGGCAGCGGTATCGGCGATTTCCGCGCCGGCGGCGATGTATTCCGCGTCGGGGAAACCGGCTCCTTCGCCGGCCCCTTTCTGGATGATAACCTGGTGCCCGTGGGCAACGGCCTCGTGTGCGGCGGCGGGGGTGATTCCGACGCGATATTCCTGATTTTTGATTTCTGTGGGACATCCGATAAGCATTTTGGGCCTCATGCTGGGTTGGGGTGTATTGACAACATGTCGCAGGATGTTTGCAATTGCATCGCGAATATCTATTGTGCAATGCAGAAATATTCGAATAAACAGCGAAGAAATTGCCAACAAGGCGTGGATTATTGCAATGAGTCGAATGGATGCGCTCGATATCAAGATTCTCGAAGCCCTGCAGCGCAAGGGGCGGATGTCCAATGCGGAACTGGCCGAAAAAGTGAACCTTTCACCCTCGGCCTGTCATCGTCGTGTGCAACGGCTGGAACAGGAAGGCATCATCAAGGATTACGTCGCGCTGCTGGACCCGCGCGCGGTGGATCGTCCTTCGACCGTGTTTGTGGAGATTACGCTGTCGGGGCAGGCCGACGAGTTGCTGGAGCGGTTCGAGGCCGCTGTGCGCCGCATCCCCGATGTGCTGGAATGTCATCTGATGGCGGGCACGGCGGATTACCTGTTGAAGGTGGTGGCGGCGGATACGGACGATTTCGCCCGCATCCACCGGCAGTATCTGGCCCGCTTGCCCGGGGTATCGCAGATGCAGTCGAGTTTTGCCCTGCGTACGGTGTTCAAGACCACAGCGTTGCCGCTTTAGCCAATCAGGTAAAGCGTAAGGTAAAGTGTTGCCATGCCCCCGACAATCGAGCCGATGACGCTTTTGAAATAGGCCCCGATGAACAGCGACACGGCGGCGGCCGACAGGCGCGCGGGGTCGATCTGCCCGCCGGTGGCTTGTGGCCAGGCGATCAGCGGAGCGATCAGGCCGGGCATGACGGCCACGGGGACGTACCGCAGGTGGCGCATTACCCATTCCGGCAGCTTGCGCGAGCCGATCAGCCCGATGAACGACAGGCGTAACAGATAGGTGCCAAGGCCGAGGAAAACGATGGTCAACCAGATGTCGAGGGTGCTCATGCGCGACTCTCCTGCCATTTCTCGATGCGCGCGCCGGTCATCATGGCCAGCACGGCGGCGATCATCAGCCACAGGTTATAGGGCATCCACGACAGTGCCAGCGCCACCACGACCGACACGATGGCCGCCGCCACATGCGGCAGGCTGCGCAGGGCGGGGGCGACCATGGCGAGGAAGGTGATGGGAATGGCAAAATCCAGCGCGTATTCATCGGGAATGGCCGAACCGGCCAGCGCCCCGAGCAGGGTGAAGCCATACCACATCGGGGCAATCGGGCTGATCACGCCGAAATAATAGGCGACCTTCTGTGCAAGAGTCATGTCCGGTTCTGCCTCGTATTTCACGATCGAGACTCCGTAGGCCTGATCGACCATGAAATAGGCGATAAAACCCCGCTGCCAGAACGGCGCCTTGCCCAGATGCGGCGTCAGCGAGGCCGAATACATCGCCATACGCAGGTTGATGGCCAGTCCGGTCAACACGATCACCAGCACCGGCGCATTGTCCTGTAGCAACTGCACGGCAGCGAACTGCGCCGCGCCGGCAATGACGAGTACGGTCATCGCCATGGTTTCCAGCAGGTTGAAGCCGGCCTCGGTCGCGACCACGCCGAACAACAGGCCGAAGGGGGCGATCACCAGAATAAACGGTGCGCCGTCGCGAAATCCGCGCCAATAGGTTTTTCCGGTTATGGACATATCCGCCCCCATGCTTCACATTCCCTTGCGATATATCGGGGATAATCCCGTTTGACCAATCAAGAGTTTAGCGACGTGGCGACAGATTTGCTGATACAACCGGACCCGGACAATCCGCGCCTGACGCGGGCGGTTTCGGGCATCGACCAGAACGGCATCCCGTGCGAGATCCGCGTGGTCGAGGAGCGCCCCCTGACTATATACCTGAACGCGCAAGAGATCGTGACGGCGATGACCATCGGGGACTATCCTGAATATCTGGCGGTCGGCTATCTGCGCAATCAGGGGATGCTTCTGCCGGATGATGTCATTACCCGCGTGGACTATGACGACGAGATCGAAACCGTCGTGGTGCGCACCGAACGCCGGACCGATTACGAGGAAAAGCTGAAGAAAAAGACCCGCACCTCGGGCTGCGCTGTCGGCACGGTGTTCGGCGATATGATGGAGGGGCTGGAGGCCGTGCAACTGCCGCAGGTGGAATTGCGCACGAGCTGGCTTTATGCGCTTGCGCAGCAGATCAACACCATGCCCAGCCTTTATTTGCAGGCAGGGGCCATCCATGGTTCGGTGCTTTGCCATCGCGACCGGCCGCTGGTGTATATGGAGGATGTGGGCCGGCACAACGCCGTGGACAAAATCGCGGGCTGGATGATGATGGAGGGGACCACGCCCGCCGACAAGATCCTCTATACCACCGGCCGTTTGACTTCGGAGATGGTGATCAAGACGGCGCTGATGGGTATTCCGGTGCTGGCGTCGCGCTCGGGTTTCACTGCATGGGGTGTCGAGATCGCGCGGCAGGTCGGCCTGACGGTTATCGGGCGGATGCGCGGCAAACGGTTTATCTGCCTGAGCGGCGAGGAGCGGCTGGTACGCGATGCCGATATCGACACCGTGCCGGACGAGCCGCGCAAGGGGCATCGCAAATGAAACCGGCAGGGGTTATTCTGGCGGGTGGGCAATCCTCACGCATGGGCGGCGGGGACAAAGCGTTGTTATCGCTTGGCGACAAACCCTTGCTTGCCCATGTAATCGACCGGCTGCGCCCGCAGGTCTCGGAGCTTGTGTTGAATGCCAACGGCGATCCGGCACGGTTTGCGGAGTTCGGCCTGCCCGTGGTGGCGGATTCTATCGACGGGTTTGTCGGGCCGCTGGCCGGGGTGCTGGCCGGAATGGACTGGGCGCACGGGCAGGGGGTGGAATATATTGTCACCGCCGCCGCCGATACACCGTTTTTCCCTGAAAATCTGGTAATGGCATTGCAAATGGCACGCGAGGGGGCGCAATCGCCGCTGGTGATGGC
>JALSHL010000211.1 GCA_026982255.1 Paracoccaceae bacterium
TACAAGCTGATCCTGACCATGCCCGAGAGCATGTCGGTCGAACGACGCAAAATGCTGGCTTTGCTCGGTGCCGAACTGGTGCTGACTCCGGCTGCCGACGGTATGCAGGGCGCCATCGACCGCGCCGACGAACTGGCAAAGGAAATCGGGGGCGCCATTGTTCCGCAACAATTCAACAACCCCGCCAATCCCGCCATCCACGCCGAAACCACGGCCGAGGAAATCTGGACGGACACCGGCGGCAATGTCGATATTTTCATTTCCGGCGTCGGCACGGGCGGCACGCTGTCCGGCGTGGCCTCGGTTCTGAAAGAACGAAACCCCGATGTGAAAATCGTGGCGGTCGAGCCGGAGGACAGCCCCGTCCTGTCCGGCGGCATTGCCGGCCCGCATAAAATACAGGGGATCGGCGCGGGGTTCGTCCCGGGCATCCTCGACACCGGCCTGATTGACGAGGTCATCACCATCGGCAACGAAACCTCGATGGAAACCGCGCGCAAACTAGCCGCGACCGAGGGCATCCCCGTCGGCATTTCCTCCGGCGCCGCACTGGCCGCCGCGATCGAGCTGGCGGAAAAGCCGGAAACCGCCGGCAAGAATATCGTGGTAATCCTGCCAAGCTTCGCCGAACGCTATCTCTCGACCTCACTGTTCGACGGTCTGTAATGGATCCCGGGGAAATCGAACGCTACGCCCGCCACATCGTTTTGCGGGAAATCGGCGGTCCGGGGCAACAGAAACTACGCAACGCCCGTGTTCTGGTGATCGGGGCGGGGGGGCTTGGCTCTCCGGTGCTGATGTATCTGGCGGCGGCGGGTGTGGGCACGCTCGGCATAGTCGATGACGACACTGTCAGCCTGTCGAACCTGCAGCGGCAGGTTCTGCACAGCACGGAAAACGTCGGCATCCCGAAAACCGACTCGGCCGCGCAGGCCATTGCGGCGATAAACCCGCATGTCGCCACCGACCTGCACGGGATCCGCCTGAGCGGAGAAAACGCCGCCGGTCTGGTCGAACCCTACGACCTGATCCTTGACGGTTCCGACAATTTCGACACACGCTATCTGGTCAACCGCACCTGTGTTGCCCTCGGCAAACCGCTGATATCGGCCGCCATGAGCCAGTGGGAAGGGCAGATCAGCCTGTATGATCCCGCCAACGGCAGCCCCTGCTATGAATGTGTGTTTCCCGAACGCCCCGCAGCGGGCCTCGCCCCCTCCTGCGCCGAGGCCGGAGTCATGGGGGCGCTGGCCGGTATCATGGGTTCGATGATGGCAGGCGAAGCGATCAAGCATATCACCGGCGCGGGCGAGACCCTGCGCAACAAAATGCTGATTTTCGACGCCCTCTATGGTGATTGCCGTAAAATGGGTCTACAAAAACGGCAGGACTGTCCGGTTTGCGGGAACCTGTAACCGGAACAGCCGTTCAGGATCAGGAGTAACACCATGGCCGAATCCCTCGACTTCGATATCGTCATCATCGGCGCCGGCCCTGCCGGTCTCGGCTTCGCGCGCAGCCTTGCGGATACGGGGTTACAGATCGCCATACTTGAAAAATTGCCCGAGAGCGTTCTGGCCGACCCCCCCGCCGACGGCCGCGACATCGCCCTGACCCACACATCGGAAGCAACCATGCGCGACCTCGGCATGTGGGACCACATTCCCGCAGACCGGATCGGCACCATCCGCGACGCCAAGGTGGTAAACGGCCAGTCGCCCTATGCGCTGCATTTCGATGCCAGCCGGAGCGGCGCGGACTACCTCGGCCATATCGTCCCGAACTTCCTGATCCGCCGCGCGGCCTATAATGTCGTGAAGGATTTCGACAACATCACCCTGTTTACAGGGGTCGAGGTCACCGACGTCCACACCGACACCGCAGCCGGCACGGTAACGCTGGCGGACGGGCGCACCCTGAGCGCCCGACTGGTTATCGCCGCCGACAGCCGTTTTTCCGGCACCCGCCGCAAGATGGGCATTTCCGCCGCCATGCAGGATTTCGGCCGCGTGGTCATCGTCTGCGAAATGGAACACGAACTGTCGCACAACGACACCGCGACCGAGTGTTTCCACTATGACCAGACCCTCGCCATCCTGCCGATGCACGGCAATCTTTCCTCGGTCGTCGTTACCATTTCCGCCGATCGTGCCGACGACATCATGGCCATGACACCCGAAGCCTTCGCCGACGACATCGCAAACCGTTTCGGCAATGCGCTCGGCAAAATGACACTGGTTTCCGAGCGCCACCCCTATCCGCTGGTCTCGGTCTATGCCGACAAATTCATCACCACCCGTTTCGCGCTGGTCGGCGACGCGGCGGTCGGGATGCACCCTGTCACAGCACACGGTTTCAACCTCGGCCTGTTCGGCGCCGACGTTCTGTCCGGCGAGATCCGCCACGCCCTGCAAAATGGCACGGACATCGGCGATTTCGGAGTCCTGAGCCGCTACCAGTCCCGCCACCGCCGCAAATCCCGCCCGATCTATCTGGGCACGAACGTGCTGGTCAAACTCTACACCGACACCAGCCCCCCCGCCCGCATCCTGCGCGACGCGGCCCTGCGGCTGGGCAACATCCTGCCGCCGGTAAAAAGCGGGATCATGCGCCAGTTGACGGAAATCGACCGGCGGGCGGGTTAGAGGGTTTCAATCCCGCTATCGGGGACCGGTTTCAAACGATCTTCGTCCCTGACACCGGCGTTTGCCCGAACAATATGTGTTCTTGAAACAACGCGCTGATTATTCCAGCGGTCCGGCAAATCCTGCAACGCGGTTTTTTCCGGCCCGTTAAAAACCACTTCGCCCGTCAATGTCTGGAAATCAAAATCCAGAAACAGTAACCGGTCGGCACGGGTGGCAACATATCTAAACGCCGGCCCACGTCCCGTGCTTGTTGCCTTGATCTGAACGGTGGTTCCGTCAGGAGCCACACCGTCGACTCCTTCGCTGTTCCGACGCGACAGGTCCAGCCCGAACAGATCGGCGGCTATCGCTTCGCCGATATCGCCCACAAGATTCCCGTCGAACGTAAATCGCAAGTCCTGTCGGCCAAACCGCTTGCGCAACCTGTCCCGCGCAACAACCAGCTGCGCGATTTCTTCCGGCAGCCGGAACCTCACAACATCGCCGGCACCACCTGATCCGGCGGTCTGTGCCCGTCGGCAAAGGTCTTGATGTTGATAATCACCTTCTCGCCCATCTCGATCCGGCCCTCCACCGTGGCCGATCCCATGTGCGGCAGCAGCAGCACGTTGTCCAGCCCCTTCAGGCGCGGGTTGATGTCGTTGCCGTGCTCGTAAACATCCAGCCCCGCTCCGGCCAGCTCGCCGGCACGCAACATGCGGGTCAGGGCGTTCTCGTCGATGATCTCTCCGCGCGCCGTGTTTATGATATAGGCCGTCGGTTTCATCAGTTTCAGCCGCCGCGCGTTCAGCAAATGGAACGTCCCCGGCGTGTGCGGGCAGTGGATCGACAGGATATCCACCCGCGCCAGCATCTGGTCGAGGCTCTCCCAATAAGTTGCCTCCAGCGATTCCTCGATCTCGGGGTGCAAACGGCGACGGTTGTGATAATGCACCTGCAATCCGAAGGCCGCCGCGCGCCGCGCCACCGCCTGACCGATCCGGCCCATACCGAGAATCCCCAGCCGCTTGCCGCCGATCCGGTGCCCCATCAGTGCCGTCGGCGACCACCCCGTCCACTCGCCACGCTGCATCAGGATGTTGCCCTCGCGCAGACGCCGCGGCACCGCAAGGATCATCGCCATGGTCATATCCGCCGTGTCATCGGTCAGAACCCCGGGCGTGTTCGACACCATGATTCCCCGCTGGAGCGCCGTCTGCACGTCGATATGGTCGAACCCCGCGCCGTAGTTGGCGATCAGCCGCAGGTTCCCGCCCGCCTGTGCCAGCATCTTCTGGTCGATCACATCTCCGAGAGTCGGCACCAGCACATCGGCCCGTTTCATCGCATCGCCCAGCGCCGCCGCATCCATCTTTTCATCGGTTTCGTTCAACTCCACATCGAAAAGCTCGCGCATGCGGGTCTCGACAGGTTCGGGCAGGCGGCGGGTGACGATGACTTTCAGGGCTTTGTTCGGCATCTCGAAGGTGTCCTCGACTTGAAAACTTTCCTCTAACATGCCAGCAAAGGAGGGGCGGGGAAACGGAAAAATATAATTTCCGGCCGCGCACGGTATTACAGGCTGGGAATTCATTTTGTTACGCAGGTTTACACTCATCCGCTTGGTCGTGTTCGGCATGCTGTTGGCGCTCGCCGGCAGCCCCGGAGCGCAAGAAACCGCCACCCTCGGCCCGGTCACCAACCTGCCCTTGCCGCGGTTTGTCAGCCTCAAGGCCGATAACGGTTATATCCGCCGCGGGCCGAGCCAGTCGCACCGTATCGACTGGATCCTGACCCGCAAGGGCACGCCGCTGCTGGTCACCGCCGAATTCGAACACTGGCGGCGGGTTCAGGACGAGGATGGCGCCGGTGGCTGGATGCACTATGCGCTCCTGTCCGGCCACCGGACGGTTGTTGTCCGTGCGCAGCGTGCGCCGCTGCGCAAAACCCCGACCGAATCCGCCGCCACTGTGGCGCTGGTGGAAAAAGGAGTTATCGGTTCGCTTGGCGCCTGCACCATCGACTGGTGCGAAATAGAGGTGGAAAACATCAGCGGGTGGATACCGAAATCCGAAATCTGGGGCGTCGGCGCAACCGAGATCAGGGAATAACCATCGGCGAACTTGCCCGGACGACGCGGAATCGCTACCATAAGCGCTGTAATCCATACCTGCAGGAGTCATATTGAAATGAATAAACTTGGTGTAACAACAGCCGCTCTGGCGCTTCTGGCCGGTGCGTCCTCCGCGCTGGCGCAGAATTCTCTGGAAACCACGCTGGACCTGATGGTTCGCGGCATGATCGACGATGGTTCGCAGGTGACCTACGATGACCGTATCACCGGCGGTGACGGCAGCGTCGAATACCGCAACCTTTCCATCACTTCGCCGGACGGCACATCGAAACTGTCTACCGCGTGGATCAAGGGTGTGCCCTCGGCTGCCGATCCGTCGGTCGTGACCTTTACCGTTGCGGATACCATCACGATTACCGGCACCGGGGAAGGCGCGGAATTTACCGCGGAAATCCTGAGCCGCGGACTGGAGTTCACCACCAACGGCCTGTTGCGCGAAGCCATGAGCAACGACGATATTACCGTCGAGTTCAAAGCCGACTCGCTGCGCCTCGAAGGCGGTGATCCGGCCAGCCCCGTTCTGCGCGATCTCAACGCCGACTTCGGCGAGGTTACCTTCAACATGGTCGCCGCCGAGGCCGACAAACGGGTCGAGGGATCGCTCGACTTCTCCAAGTTCGATCTGGTTTACGACATCACCGTTGACGGACAGATCCAGAAGGCCGAACAGACCGCCGAAGCCAATTCGGTCACGTTTGCTTTCGATGTTCCCGACAGCGAAGAAGATGCAATGGGCTATCTCGACGGTTCCAAATCGGCCATGGTGAAAATGTCCAGCGGACCGTCCACCTTCGATTCGTCCGTTGACAGCCCGGAAGTATCCTTCGACATGTCCGTCACCAGCGGAGATTCCAGCATCCTGCTGGAGATGGTGGATGGCACCTTTACCTACGATATGCGTGGTGACGGGTTGCAGATGACCATCACACCCGGCGGCGGCATGCCGTTCCCGCCGGTCGACCTCGGGTTCGGGGAACTCGTTATGCTGGTTGTCGCGCCGCTCAACTCTGCCGCAGCACCGGAAAAGGCCGCCATCAGGCTGTTGATGGCCGATATGACTGTTGGCGAGGGTCTCTGGTCCATGATCGACCCGGGCAAGACTATTCCGCGAGATCCGGCACAGATCGACATCGATCTGGAGGCCATGGTGCAGATCGACCCCATGGTGGCCGCTGCCGGCGGTGATCCGGCCGAAGCCGCAAAAATCCTCAGCCTAGACGTCAACAGGTTCCTGCTGGCAATCGGCGGTGCCTCTGCCGAAATGGACGGCGCGCTGACCTTCAACAACGCCGGCCCGTTCCCGATGCCGTTGGGCAGCATCAATATCGACCTGAACGGCATCAACGGTCTGGCCGACAAGCTGGTTGCCATCGGCCTGATAGACCAGATGCAGGTCGGTATGGCCCTCGGCATGATGATGGCCTTCGGCAAGCCCGGCGACAACCCGGACCAGTTCGTCTCGGAAATCACCTTTACCGAGGGCGGTATTCTGGCGAACGGCCAGCCGATCCAGTAAACCGGCCACAAACAGACGAAAGGCCCGTTGCAGAAATGCAGCGGGCCTTTTGCGTCAGTAGCGCAATTTCGCCAGCACGCCGTAGTGGTCGCTCGGCATCACTCCGTCTACCGTTTCAGCCCCGGCCACCACGCAATCGGTGACATGCCCCGCACCGCGATATTTCGGATGGCCGGCAAGGATATAGTCAATGCGCCGCTCCGGCTCAAACTCCTCCACCGCGTAGGGATTTTTGTTCGACCAGGTAATCCCCCGCCCGCCGTCCCCTGCCACGTTCCACGCATCCACGAAACACAGGCCCTCCACCGGACAGGTGGTCAGCCCGACCAGCATCCGCATTTCCTCGGCTTCCGGTTCCGCGTTGAAATCGCCGCAAAGCACGGGCGGAAAAGTCCACGGGCGTTTGCTGTCAACGAACCGCGCAAGATCGGCAACCTGTTCCTGCCGGATATGGCTGTGTTCGTAACGGTGGTTCAGGTGGGTGCAAAACACCGGCAAATCCCCACGCGGCCCGTTGACCAGCGCATAGAGACCAATGCGCCCCTCGCCGGATTCCTCCCGACCTGACAGCTCCACCGTATCGCTTTCGCCAATCGGCCAGCGGGACAGAATGGCGTTGCCGAAACCGGTGTCGTTCATCACCATGCTTTCTGCGTAAACGTGGTGATAGCCCAGCGCCTCGGCCAGGTCTGCGGCCAGATTACCGTCCCCGTCGTTCCAGATTTCCTGCAAACAGACGATATCCGCATCCAGATCCCGCAACGTCGCAAGGATCGCCGCTTTGCGCTTCTGCCACGGCCCGAATTTCCACCAGAGGTTCCACGTCAGAACCGACACCCGCGTTTCCAGCCCGTAGGCTTTGCCATCCCCCATCCGAACCCCTCCGGTTTCAGCGTTTCCGCCGCAAATAGACGTAATAGGCCCCGCCGCCACCGTGGCGCGCGTGGGCCGGTGTGATTTCCAGAATCATAGGCCGCAAATGCGGCGCGTCCAGCCAGTGCGGCAAGCTGTGACGCAACAATCCCTGACGGGTGGGCATGATGCCCTCTTCCTCGTGCACGGTATTGCCCTTGCCGGTGATCACCAGCGCCAGCCGCTTGCCGGCAGCATGGCAGCGGCAGATAAACGCCGTCAGTTCCCCGTGCGCCTGCGCCGCTGTCATCCCGTGCAGATCGAGCCGCGCATCGGGCCGCATCTTTCCCTTGCGCAGCCGCTCGAAATTGCGCCGGTCCATCCGGTTTCCCGGTTGTTCGGCCGCGCGCATGGGATCGGTGGCCAGATTGACCGTCACCCGTGGCTCCTGCACCTGCCCGCCGATACGGGTCAGCGGGCGGAGCGGCTGCCGCACAGGCCTTGCCGCCATCGGCGCAGCCGGAGGATCGGGATGGAATTCTGCCACAGGAGGTTTTGCCGTATGCAACGGGTCTGTTGTCTGCGCGACCTTCGACCAGATTTCGCGATCGTCGTCGCTCAGCTTGCCCCGTTTGCGCCGTGCCATTGCACGCCTTACCCGCCGGTTCCGACCAGCAGCCAGTTCGGGTTTTCGCCGCCCATCAAACGGGCAAAGGTCCAGACATCGGACTGCCGCTTGATCGTCTGCGGATCGCCCTCGACAATCCTGCCGTCGGCATCACGCACGACCGAGGTCAGCTCGCCAACGAATTTCAACGTGATCTCCGCCTCGCGGTTTTCCTCGTCGAAACGGGCATCGCGCAGTTTCAGCTCGCGCACACCGACAAAGGTGGCATCGACCGTCAGGCCCTTGTTCACGCGCTCCTCGATCACGCGGGCGAAACTTTCATAGACATCCGGCGCCAGATACTGCTCCAGAAACTCCAGATCGCCATTTTCGAAGGCCATCAGGATCATTTCATAGGCCTGCCGCGCCCCGCGCATGAAATCATTGACCGAGAACCCCGGCTCCACCCGCTTCATCGCCGCAAGTGCCTTGGCGGATTCGCTGTCCGGGTCGATATGGTCGGCAATGTCGTGATCGACCCCGCCACCGTCGATAACATCGAATTTGCGCGCGGACTTGTTCGACTCCACCGGTGCCGGATTGATCGGGTCCTCGTAGCCGTCACGGGTGCCCAACACACTGCGCAAGCGCAACACCAGAAACAGTGCCACACCAGCAAGAACAATGATCTGGACCAATTGCGAACCCATCATGGAGCGCCCCTTTGAAAAATTTCCGGCCAAACAATAGCGTTCGGCCCCGCATGCACCTATGTAAGCATTGTCTGTGGTCAAGTCCATTGGCCCGAAGAAAACACTGGAAAAGCATTATGTGGCTCTTTTTGATCTTTGTCGCGGTTCCGATCATCGAAATCGGTCTGTTCATACAGGTTGGCGGTATCCTCGGCCTCTGGCCCACACTGGCGATTGTGGTGCTGACCGCGATCATCGGCACATGGCTGATGCGGGCGCAGGGCACGGCACAACTGCAAAAACTGCAGGCGAGCCTCGAAACCGGTAAAAACCCCGCCGACCCGATCGCCAACGGCGCGTTTATCCTCGTCGCTGGATTGCTGCTGCTGACACCGGGGTTTTTCACCGACAGCTTCGGCCTTGCCCTGTTGATACCGCCGGTGCGACAAGCATTGATAAAGGCGATTGCCGAACGCATGAAGGCCAAAGCCACGGTTTACGCCAGCGCCAGCTATACCACGACCACCCGTTCCGCGCCGGACACGGTAATCGATGGCGATTTCGAGGTGGTCGAGGACAACATAAACCGCAAACCGGGCAACTCTGGCTGGACCCGCCCCGAGGAATAGCGCCGGTTGTCCCCCTTGCCGGAAAGTGTTATTCCCGCTGCCATAGAATTTTAACCTGATCGGGAATCCATCCAGATGGCAGAAGAAAACAACGGCGCCGCCGAAGGTGCCGCACAGCAGCAGCAGCCCCCACGCGTGCATATTGCAAACCAGTATATCCGCGATCTTTCGTTCGAGAATATCGCCGTGCAGAAGGGCAGCATGCCCGAGGGCAAGACCAACTTCAACGTGCAGGTCAGCCTCGATGCCCGCAAACTGGGCGATGACCAGTATGAGGTCATC
The DNA here is from genome assembly GCA_026982255.1 of Paracoccaceae bacterium. GTDB lineage: Bacteria > Pseudomonadota > Alphaproteobacteria > Rhodobacterales > Rhodobacteraceae > NORP23. The sequence continues at coordinate 9,340 of JALSHL010000211.1, forward strand.
AACAAACTGAAAATCGAGGCCACCATCCAGGACGCCAAGATCTTCATCCTCGAACTCGACTATGCCGGCCGTTTCGTTATCCAGAACGTCCCCGAGGACCAGCTCCACCCGTTCCTGATGGTTGAATGTCCGCGCCTGATCTTCCCGTTCCTGCGCCGCGTCGTCAGCGACGTAACCCGCGACGGTGGTTACCCGCCGCTGAACCTCGACACCATCGACTTCGTGGCCCTATACCGCAACGAAATCGCCCGTCGGGCACAGGAACAGGCCAAAGACGCGCCGATCTCCTGATCCGGCAGATTTCCGGAAAGGGCGGCCTGCGGGCCGCCTTTTTTATGTGAACCGCTTCCAGAGCGCATTTTCGCCCAGCTTTTCGACAAACGCCTCGTGCGCCGCCGCTTCCGCTTCGGAAATACGGGACGGCAGCGGGTTCGGCCGTTTCGGCGGAATGTAGTCCCCACCACCGTCTTGGCCACTGTTACCGCCGCGCACCACCGACAGAGCGAAATCCGGTTGCCGCCCGCCGATCAGTTCCAGATACACCTCGGCCAGAATTTCCGAGTCGAGCAACGCTCCGTGCAATTCCCGTTCCGTGGTAATCCCGAACCTCCGGCACAACGCATCGAGCGAGTTCTGCGCCCCCGGAAACTTTTTCCGTGCCATTTCCAGCGTATCAATCGCCTGCGACCACGGCAATTGCGGCTTGTCCACCCATTTCAGCTCCGCATTAAGGAACTTCATGTCGAAGGCGGCGTTATGGATCACCAGTTTCGCCTCGCCAACGAAATCGAGGAAATCCTGCGCGATACGGGCAAACACCGGCTTGTCGGACAGAAACTCCGAGCTTAACCCGTGAACGGCAAAGGCATCCTCGGGCATATCCCGTTCCGGGTTGATATACTGGTGATAGGTGCGGCCGGTCGGCATGTGGTTATGCAGCTCCACCGCCCCGATCTCGACAATCCGGTCGCCGGAATTCGGGTCGAATCCCGTTGTTTCCGTATCCAGCACAATCTCACGCATCCGAACCCCCAAGCCGTTCGATCAAGGATAGAACTTCGGCGCGGGCATGGTCCAGCCCCTTGCCGGTATCGATAACAAAATCCGCCTTCGCGCGTTTTTCCGCATCCGGCACCTGTTTGGCCAGAATGGCCGCGAAGTCCGCCGCGCTCATGGTGCCGCGCTCCAGAACCCGCCGCCGCTGGGTTTCCGCATCCACCGTCACTACCAGAACCCCGTCCAGCCAGCCATCGGCGCCGGTCTCGAACAGCAACGGAATATCGCAGACAACCAGCGGCGCATCGGCATTTTCGTCCAGAAACCCTTGCCGGTCGGCAGACACCAGCGGATGCACCGCCGCCTCGATCTGCTGCAACAGGGCCGGATTTCCGGCAATCGCCGCGCGCAGAACCGCGCGATCCACCTTGCCGCCATTGACCGCATCCGGCACCAGACGGGCAATCGCGGGCACCGCCGCGCCACCGTCATACAGCCGGTGCACCGCCGCATCCGCATCCCAGACCGGCACACCCGCATCGCTGAAAAAACCCGCTGTCGTGGTTTTCCCCATGCCGATGGAGCCGGTCAGACCCAGAACATAGCTCATGCGTTCAACACCGCCTTGCGCAAATCCTGATCGACCTCGGGCGTCTGGCCGAACCAGATTTCAAACCCCGGCACCGCCTGATGCAGCAACATGCCCAGCCCGTCCACCGTGGCAAATCCGTGCAGCATCGCCTTTTCCAGAAACGGCGTAATCAGCGGGTTATAGACAATATCCGTCACCAGCGCCCCCTTCGGCGCCGCGTCGAACTTCACGTTCAGCTCCGGCTGCCCCTTCATGCCCAGCGAGGTGGTGTTCACAATCGTCATCGCCCCGTCCATCGCGTCGCTGGCGCGGTTCCAGTCGATCACCTCGACCCGCGCCCCGAAATGGTCCGCCAGCATTTCCGCCCGCACCCGCGTCCGGTTGGCCAGCCGCACCACCGGCGCACCGGCCTCCAGCAAGGCATAGACCACCGCGCGCGCCGCGCCACCGGCTCCCAGAACCAGCGCCGGACCGGATTTCGCATCCCACTCCGGCGCGTTCTGCTGCAAATTGCGGATAAAACCGTAGGCGTCGGTATTGTCGACCCCCATCGTGCCGTTGCTGTGGAAATACACCGTATTCGCCGCCCCGATCATCGCCGCACGGTCGGTGACGGAATCCGCCAGCGCCAGCACGCTTTCCTTGTGCGGGATGGTGACATTCACCCCGCGAAACCCCTGTTTCGCCAGCTTGCGCAGACCGGACTCCAGCCGCCCCTGTTCGATGGCAATCGCCTCGTAACTGCCATTGATGCCATAGCGTTCCAGCCAGTGCCCGTGCAGAACCGGCGACTTGCTGTGCGCTATCGGCCAGCCGATCACCCCTGCACGGAAAAAATCGTCACTCATTCCCCTATAATCCCTCGCGTTCTCAAAAACCCGAGAACCTCCAGCAACGGAAGCCCCAGCACAGAAAAATAGTCACCCTGAACGCGCGTAAACAGCTGCGCGCCGGCGGCCTCCAGCTTATAGCCGCCCACCGTGGTTAACAACTCCTCGCCCTGTGCTTCCAGATAATCGTCCAGAAATGCGTCGCTGAACGGGCGCATCATCAACTGCGCCCGCCCGATGTGCCGCCAGACCGGCGCGCCGTCCTCGAATATCACCGCTGCCGACAGCAATTCATGGGTTTTCCCGCGCAGGGCCTGCAACTGTTCGCGCGCGCCGTCAATCGATTCCGGCTTGTCGAACAGCTTGCCTTCGCAAACCAGCACCTGATCGGCCCCCAGAACCAGCGCCTCGGGATAGCGCATGGCAATCCGCCGCGCTTTCAGTTCCGCCAGCGCATCGGCCACATCGCGGGCGGGCGCGCCGTCATGCAGCATCGCCTGCTTGATCGCCGCCTCGTCCACCCGTGCCACTTCTGTTTCCACCGACACACCGGCGTTTCGCAACATCTCGGCCCGAATTTGCGAGCCCGAGGCCAGAACAAACCGTCTCATCTGTTTTTCCTCTCTGCCAGTATCCCGCGCACTGCCGCCGCCGTTTCCTCGATCGAGCGTCGGGTGACATCGATCACCGGCAACCCGTGTTTTTCAAAGAACAGCCGTGCCGAGGTCAGCTCCTCCTGAATCTCCCGCGTTTCGGCATAATCCACCAGCTCCGGATTGCCGAGCGCTTTCAGCCGGTGCCGCCGCACCTGCGACAATCGCGTCGGACTGGCAATCAGGCCGACCGCCGGCACGCCGGACTCCATCGCTTCCAGCAAACTCTCCGGCACCTCCTGGTTCGGCACCAGTGGCACATTGGCGGCGCGGATACCCTGATAGGCCAGATAGATACACGTCGGCGTTTTCGAGGTCCGGCTGACCCCGACCAGTATCACATCGGCCTGTTTCAGATACTCGGCGCTCAACCCGTCGTCATGGCGAATGGCATAGTCAATCGCCGTCACCCGCTCCAGATAGTCCCGATCCACCGTATATTGCCGCCCCGGCTTGCCTGTCGGCTGTTTCCCCTCGAGGTTTTCAAAAGCCTGCAAAACCGGATCGAGCAAGGGAACCGTCGGCACACCGGCATAGTCGCAGGTATCGACGACCAGCGCGCTGATCTCGGGGTTCATGGTGGTATAGATCACCAGATCCGCATCCTCGACCAGCGCCAGCGATTCCCGCACCCGTGCCTCAGTGCGCACAAACGGGTGCATGGCAATGTCCAGATCCATATCCGGAAACTGGCTTGCCACCGCCTCGGCGGCCGAGGTCACCGTCTCGCCGGTGGAATCGGACAGCAGAATGATGCGATAGGTCCGCGGCATCGCGAAGGCTCCTGTGGATAAAACCGTTGATACATGCTGCACGGTTGCGGGGATACCCACAAGCGTTTTGACGCCCGCGGGTTTTCCCGACCCTATGCGGATTCCATACGGATTCTATCCCTGTGCGCAATCCTCACAAGCAATTGTGGACAGTTTTCCGCTTTTTCCCTATCGCCGCCGGAATATTCAGCATAGACAGCCCCGATGGGCGCTCATGTCGCGACCCGGACCTCGGGAAAACCCTGTGCAAAACTTGATAAACACGGTAATCCCCGTTACGCACAGGACCTACAAACAACCACCACTTCTCTTAAATTCTTTATTTAAGAGTGGGAGAACAAAATGACCGGACTGCCAGAAAAAACCATCCTTCGCACCCTTGCCGGAGAAACGCTGAAAACGCCTCCGGTATGGATGATGCGTCAGGCAGGCCGATACCTGCCGGAATATCGCGCCACACGCGCCGACGCGGGCGGTTTTCTGGACCTGTGCTACAATCCCGATTTCGCCACCGAAGTCACCCTGCAACCGATCCGCCGTTTCGGTTTCGACGCAGCGATCCTGTTCGCCGACATCCTGCTGTTGCCGCAGGCACTGGGCATGGACCTATGGTTCGAAACCGGCGAAGGCCCGCGCCTCAATCCGGTGACCAATGTTGCCGAACTCGGCCGCCTGAAAGGGAAGGACGACATTCACGACACGCTGGCGCCGGTCTACCAGTCCGTCAAACAGATTGCGGCGGCCCTCCCCAAGGAAACCACTTTCATCGGCTTTGCCGGCGCGCCCTGGACCGTGGCGAGCTATATGATCGCCGGTCGCGGCACACCGGATCAGGGTCCGGCGCGCAAATGGATGTATTCCGACCCAGAAGGATTCGGAAAACTGATCGATCTGGTGACAGATGCCACCATCGAATACCTGTCGAAACAGGTGGAGGCCGGCGCCGAGGTTATCAAACTGTTCGACAGCTGGGCCGGCACCCTCGCCGGAAGCTGTTTCGAGGATTACGCCCTTAAACCGGCAATCCGCATCGCCACCGAACTGAAATCCCGCTTCCCAGACCTGCCGGTCATCGCCTTCCCGCGCGGGGCCGGTGGCGGCTACATCAAATTCGCCGACCGGAAACTGTTCGACGGTCTGGCCATCGACACCTCGGTCCCCGCTGACTGGGCCCGTGATGCGCTGCAAAGCAGGATCACCGTGCAGGGCAACCTTGATCCGATGCTGCTGGTGACGGGTGGCGACGCGCTGGAACGCGAGACCCGCCGCCTGCTGGATATCCTTGGCGAC
>JALSHL010000212.1 GCA_026982255.1 Paracoccaceae bacterium
CGTCGGTGGTCAAATCAATTGTTGCAGTATCCATATCCGGTCCCTCTTTGGTCTTGCGCCTGAAATGGAAAACACCACTAAAAGCGGGAGCCATATCCAAGGGTCGTATAATAAGAGTGACCCCATACGATATATGGTGTGCGCAAATCGCCGGTCTGTAAAGAGATTCTTGCAAAGAAAACGCCCCGAAATCCGGTTTCGGGGCGTCAAAGGCAGAAAACTGCCGGAATTATTTGTCGGCTTTGGCCGTTTTGGTCGCGGCCGGTTTCGCCTTGGCACGCGGCTTGGGCTTGGACTTCGCTTCCAGCGCCTCGATCCGTTTTAGCAGGGCGTCGTTTTCCTCGCGCGCCTTCTGCGCCATGGCGCGCACGGCCTCGAATTCATCGCGCGAAACGAAATCGCGGTCGGCCAGCCAGCGGTCGAGCATCGACTTCAGTGCGGTTTCGGCCTCGGTCTTGGCCCCCTGCGCCACACCCATAGCATTGCTCATCAGTTGGGACATGTCGTCAAAAATCCGGTTGCGACTCTGCATCGTCGACTCCTGTTTGCTCGTTTCCGCCTATATATGGCTGTTCACGAACAGTTTGCCAAGCGCCGCTTGACTTTAATCCGGCAGCAAGGGAGTGAGAGGACAAAGGAGAACCCGATGCCGTTTGTCATACCCTTCCCCGATATAAACCCCGAGATTTTCTCGTTCGACGTCTTCGGATTCGAACTGGCACTGCGCTGGTATGCGCTGGCGTATATCGCCGGTTTGCTGATCGGATGGCGGGTTATCGTGCGCCTGATGAAACGCGACGACCTCTGGTCCGCCAAAGCCCCGATGGAACCTGCGAAAGTCGAGGACCTGCTGACATGGATCGTCATCGGCGTGGTTCTGGGCGGGCGCCTCGGCTTCGTGTTTTTCTATCAGTGGGATTATTATTCGGCCAATCCGGCGCAAATCCTCAAGGTCTGGCAGGGCGGTATGTCCTTCCACGGCGGGTTCCTCGGGGTGATCACGGCAATTGCGCTTTATGCGCGCAAACACAAGCTGCCGGTTCTGTCGATCGGGGATGCGGTGGCGCTGGCGACGCCGATCGGGCTTTTCCTCGGCCGGATTGCCAACTTCATCAAACCGGAACTCTGGGGCCGCCCGACCGATGTGCCCTGGGCAGTGCTGTTTCCCGATCCGCGCGCGCTGGAATGCCCCGACTACTGGCAGGGAGTCTGCACCCGTCACCCCAGCCAGCTTTACGAGGCGATTCTGGAGGGGCTGGTTCTGGGTGCGCTACTGTTCTGGATGGTCTACAAACGGAGCGCGCTGAAAACCCCGGGGCTGACCATCGCGACTTTTTTTACCGGCTACGGTGCCGCGCGCTTCTTTGTCGAATATTTCCGTCAGGCGGACGCGCAATTTGTCTCGTTGGATAATCCGTTCGGATATGTCATTCGTATGGGCGAAACGGGCATAACACAGGGGCAGCTCTTGTCCCTGCCGATGGTAATCGTCGGCATCGCCCTGCTGATATGGATAAAGAAACGCGCATGACCGAACTGACAGAGATCATCAAATCCCGCATCGCCGAGAAAGGCCCGATCAGCGTGGGTGAATATATGCACCTGTGCCTGAACCACCCCGAGCACGGCTATTACACCAACCGTGACCCTTTCGGCCCCGACGGCGATTTCGTCACCGCGCCCGAGGTCAGCCAGATGTTCGGCGAGATGCTCGCGCTCTGGTTGATGCAGGCGTGGAACGATCAGGGTCGGCCGGAGAAATTCCTGCTGGTGGAACTGGGGCCCGGCCGCGGCACGCTGATGAACGACATCCTACGCACTGCCAACACCCTACCCGATTTCCGGCAGGGCGCCGAAATCTGGCTGGTGGAAAACAGCCCCTCCATGCGCCGTAAACAGTCTGCCGTTCTGATGGGGCAGGATCCGCACTGGGCCTTCAACATCGACGAGTTGCCCGAAGGGCTGCCGATGTTCCTCGTCGCCAACGAATTTTTCGATGCCCTGCCCATGCACCAGTTCCGTTTCAACGACGCCGGCTGGCAGGAACGCCTGATCGAGGTCGGCGCCGACGGCAAGCTGGCCTTCACCCACGGCCAACCGGCCCAGAACGAGGACCTGAGCGAATTCTTCCCGATGCTGCCCGAGCATCTCTATGCCGAGGTTTCGTTCCAGTCCGAGGATATTGCCGCCAAGATCGGTGACCGCATTGCCGCTGACGGTGGCGCGGCGCTATTTATCGACTATGGCGACTGGGACGGTGCGGGAGACAGCCTGCAAGCCGTGAAAAACCACGAGCCGGTCGATGCCCTCGACCATCCACATGGCGAGGCCGACGTCACCGCCCACGTCAATTTCGCCGCCCTTGCCCGCGCCGCCGGTGCCGCCCGCACAGAGGGCTGCGTCCCGCAAGGTCCGTTCCTGAAACGCATCGGTATCGAGACTCGCGCCAGCATGCTGATCAACGCCACTGACGAGGACGAAGTAGCCGAGGAAATCAGCGTCGCCCTCAACCGTCTGATCCATCCGGACGAGATGGGCACGCTGTTCAAGGTCATGGGTGTGGTCAACCGCGACGCGCCGACTGCTCCGGGTTTCGAAGATGCCTCGCTCGTTCCTGAGTGATCCGGCGCTCGATGGCGTCACCCACGGTTTTTTTACCCGTCTCGGTGGCGTCTCGACCGGCCTGTATACTTCGCTGAACTGCGGTCAAAGCTCGGACGATACCTCCGAAAATGTCGCCGCCAATCGCGCTATCGTGGCCGATGATATGGGCGTGGCGCCGGAAAACCTGCTCTCGGTCTACCAGATCCATTCACCCGATGTGGTTACCGTTACCGAGGCCCCGTGGCCGGACGGGCGCCCGAAAGCCGACGCCATGGTCACCCGCACAAAGGGGATCGCGCTCGGCATTCTCACCGCCGATTGTGCGCCGGTGCTGTTTGCAGACGTCGGAGCCGGCGTCGTCGGCGCGGCCCACGCCGGATGGAAGGGCGCCCTTGGCGGTGTTACCGATTCCACCATCGCCGCAATGATCAGGCTGGGCGCCAGCCGCGAAAACATCGTGGCGGTGGTCGGTCCCTGCATCAGCCAGCGCGCCTACGAGGTCGGGCCGGAATTCTTCGAGACTTTCCTGACCGAAGACCCCGCCTTCTCCCGTTTCTTCACCAACGGCGAGGGCGACCGCTATCTGTTCGATCTGCCGATGTTCGTGGTCGATAAACTGCGCCAAGCCGAAATCAAGGATGCGGGCTGGATCGGGCGTTGCACCTTTTCGGAGCCGGAGGATTTCTTTTCCTATCGCCGCACAACACATGCCGGCGAACCGGATTACGGGCGGCAAATATCGGTGATCAGGCTTTAATCCTCGGCACGTTCTTCCAGCACAGAAAACGGCACGCCCGGCTCGTCCTTACCGCAGCGGATTACCAGAGAGGTTTTCACGCTCGCCACATTCGGGGCCGCCGTCAGGTCGTTGGTCAGAAAGCTCTGGAAGCTTGACAGGTCCGGTGCGACGCACTTCAGGATGAAGTCGATCTCGCCGTTCAGCATGTGGCACTCACGCACAAACGGCCAGCCGCGCACCCGCTCCTCGAAGGCCGAGAGGTCCACCTCGGCCTGTGAGTGCAGCCCGACCATGGCGAACACCTGCACCTCGAAGCCCAGTTCGCGGGCGTTGACGTCGGCATGGTAGCCGCGGATCAATCCCGCCTCTTCCAGCGAGCGCACACGACGCAGGCAGGGCGGCGCCGAGATTCCGACCCGCGCCGACAGCTCCACATTGGTCATGCGGCCATCGGCCTGCAACTCCGCCAGAATTTTCCGGTCAATCGGGTCGAGTTTGGTAAGCGGCATCGGGATTCCCTGCTGTGTTTGTAGGTATCCGTTATTATCGGCAAGCCGCGCCTCGCGCAATAATATTTCGCACCTGCGCAAGAATAATTCGCGATCCATAATTTCCGCGCCCGATCCGCAAAACCCCGCGCCGCGCCTTCACAGCGCAGGGGCTACCGCCTATATACGCAGCAACGCATTTACAAAAGGCTATCGAAAATGTCTGAAACACGTCACACCCGCCTTCTTATCATCGGCTCCGGCCCGGCCGGATACACCGCCGGAATCTACGGCTCCCGCGCCATGCTGAACCCGATTCTGGTGCAAGGCATCCAGCCCGGCGGCCAGCTTACCATCACCACCGAGGTCGAAAACTGGCCCGGCCGCAAAGAGGTGCAAGGCCCCGACCTGATGGTCGAAATGGAGGAGCACGCCCGCGCCGCCGGAACCGAGATCATCGCCGATCACATCAGCGACCTCGACCTGTCCAAACGCCCCTTCACGGCCAAGGGCGACAGCGGCACCACCTACACCGCCGATGCGGTGATCCTTGCCACGGGCGCGCAGGCCAAATGGCTCGGCCTGCCGTCCGAGGAAAAATTCAAGGGCTTCGGCGTCTCGGCCTGCGCCACCTGCGACGGGTTCTTCTATCGCGGGCAGGAAGTCGTCGTGGTCGGCGGCGGCAACTCGGCGGTCGAGGAGGCCCTGTTCCTCACCAACTTCGCCTCCAAGGTCACGCTGATCCATCGTCGCGACGAATTGCGCTCGGAAAAAATCCTGCAGGAGCGTCTGTTGAAAAATCCGAAAATCGAACCTCTCTGGTTCAACGAACTGGTCGAGGTCTATGGCTCCGACGAGCCGATGGGCGTCGAGGGCGTGCGCACGAAAAACGTCAAAACCGGCGAGATCACCGACATTCCCTGCAAGGGCGTCTTCATCGCCATCGGGCATGCGCCCTCCTCCGAACTGGTCAAGGATTCGCTGGAAACGCATATGGGCGGCTATGTTGTTACCAAGCCCGACAGCACCGAAACCTCGATCCCCGGCGTCTTTGCCGCGGGTGACCTGACCGACTACAAATACCGTCAGGCTGTGACCTCCGCCGGCATGGGTTGCATGGCGGCACTGGAGGCCGAGCGTTTTCTTTCCGCCGAGGAATAATGCGGGAAAATCGCCCGAATAGTGTTCTCTCGGCGCAATTCGGTTGAAAACCTGCGTGAATACCGCTTAAACGGGGCCGAACACCGGTCCCGTTTTTATTCGAGAATCCTATGCAAATCAGAAATTTGACTCCCGTCCCCGAACTCTATGTCTCCCATGACAGCGCCGAAAAGCTGAAGGCCGAGGCCGGTGATCTGCCGAGTTGGGACCTGACCCCGCGCCAGATGTGCGATCTTGAACTGCTGATGAACGGTGGATTCAATCCGTTGAAGGGGTTCCTCGGAGAGGCGGACTACAACAGCGTTCTCGACAATATGCGCCTTACAGACGGCGCCCTCTGGCCGATGCCGATCAACCTCGACGTCAGCGCCGATTTTGCCGAGGGGCTGGAGACCGGACAAGATATTGCCCTGCGCGACCCCGAGGGCGTGATCCTCGCCATTCTGTCGGTCACCGACAAATGGGCCCCCGACAAATCCCGCGAGGCCGAGGCTGTCTTCGGTGCCGATGATATCGCCCACCCTGCCGTCAACTATCTGCACAACACGGCCGGCGAGGTTTATCTCGGCGGACCGGTGATCGGGATTCAGGCGCCGGTGCATTATGATTACCGCGGCCTCCGCAATACGCCGAACGAGTTACGCGCCTATTTCCGCAAGATGGGCTGGCGCCGCGTCGTCGCCTTCCAGACCCGCAACCCGCTGCACCGCGCGCATCAGGAACTGACTTTCCGCGCCGCGAAGGAAGCGCAGGCCAACCTGCTGATCCATCCGGTTGTCGGGCTGACCAAACCGGGCGATATTGACCATTTTACCCGCGTGCGTTGTTACGAGGCAGTGCTGGACAAATATCCATCATCCACCACATCGCTTTCCCTCCTCAATCTTGCCATGCGCATGGGCGGCCCGCGCGAGGCCGTCTGGCACGGGTTGATCCGCGCCAACCACGGCTGCACCCATTTCATCGTCGGACGCGACCACGCCGGACCGGGCAAGAATTCCGCCGGCGAGGATTTCTATGGTCCCTACGATGCGCAGGAACTGTTTAAAAAGCATGAATCCGAAATCGGCGTCGAAATGGTCGATTTCAAACACATGGTCTATGTGCAGGAAAAGGCGCAATACGAGCCGATTGACGAGGTCGAGGAGGGCAAGACCATCCTCAACATCTCCGGCACCGAACTGCGCCGGCGCCTGTCAGAGGGGCTGGAAATTCCCGACTGGTTTTCCTTTCCCGAAGTGGTCGAGGAGCTGCGCCGCACCCGTCCCGCAAAATCGAAACAGGGGTTCACCGTGTTTTTCACCGGCCTGTCCGGTTCCGGCAAGTCCACTATCGCCAATGCCCTGATGGTCAAGCTGATGGAAATGGGCGGTCGCCCGGTCACGCTGCTGGACGGCGACGTCGTGCGCAAGAACCTGTCCTCGGAGCTGGGATTCAGCAAGGAACACCGCGACCTCAACATCCGCCGCATCGGTTATGTAGCCTCGGAAATCACCAAGAACGGCGGTATCGCGCTCTGCGCCCCGATCGCTCCCTACGCGGCCACCCGTCGTGCTGTGCGCGAGGAGATCGAACAATTCGGCACCTTCGTCGAGGTCCATGTCGCCACCAGCCTGGAGGAATGCGAACGCCGGGATCGCAAAGGGCTGTATAAACTGGCACGCGAGGGCAAGATCAAAGAGTTTACCGGCATTTCCGATCCCTACGAGGAGCCGGAAAATCCCGAGTTGCGTGTCGAAACCGAGAACGTCGACGTGGACAATTGCGCCCATCAGGTTATTCTGAAACTGGAGCAGCTGGGATTGATCGCCGGATAAAGAAAAAGCGCACGGACCCGTAGGGATGTCCGTGCGCTTTCTTACTTGCGAGACGTTCCGAAAATAAGAACACTCATACTCGGTACCTTGAACAGCGGAGCAAGCTCCGTTACTTCAAGGACCCGTCATGTCTATTTCGTCGTTTTGCCCCGGCACAAATCAGCAATATTGCATTCTCTGATCTGGGGTCTATCTGTGGCCCGCCAGCCAAACATAAGCACAACGACTAAGTTCAGACACTTTGAAGGTCTAGGCAAACCTCCTCGAATCCTCGGTACTCTTTACTAACGGGTGTTTTTTAACAAAACTTCCACATTATTTCGACAAAATTATCAAAATTGGTTAATTATTTAAGCAAATTCGTCGAAATTGGCCGACAACAGGCATTATATTCAAAAAACCTGAAATTATGGAAAATCCCTTCGATTTAGTTGAACAAAATGCTGCATGTCAAAGTTGAATCCGCGCAATTCACCCAGCATTCAGTCCGCTACTTCCGGGAAATCGGGACCCTTTGCACTGCTGATTCCTCCGGCTGCCAGATGAAATCTATGTCCAGCAAACCGTTTGCCAATGCCGCCCCGACGAGTTCCAGTTGTGGTGCCAGCAGAAACTGTTTGCGGAACTGCCGTCCGGCAATGCCGCGATGCAGGAATTCCTGCTTGTCACTCCCGGCGGGCTTGCGCCCCTGAACCGTAAGTTCGGTCCCCTCCAGCGTGATAGACAGATCATCCAGACCGTAACCTGCGACCGCCAGCGAGATCCGGTATTTGCCGCCGTCCCGCACCTCGATATTGAACGGCGGGAAACTGTCCCCGCCGGTTTTCACACAGCGTTCTATCAACCCCTCCAGCCGTTCAAATCCCAGCATATTCGGGTGGGAAACAAAAGACGTTCTCGGCATCGGCGGTTCCTCGGACTGTTTCATCGACTGAGCGGGATATGGGGCGTTAAACATATAAAAACAAGGGGGTTCGGGCTATTCGCAGTGTTTCGGATTTGCTATAGTCACACCAAACCGACACATGGACCCGCCCGCATGACCATCCCGCCGATACTGGACCATCAGGAAATTCTGAAAATCCGCCTGCAAATGCTCCAGCGCGAACACCGCGATCTGGACGAAGCAATCCACGCCCTTGACCAGTCGCGCGTCGCCGACCAATTGACGCTGCGCCGCCTGAAAAAGCAGAAACTGGCGCTGAAGGACAGTATCAAGCGTATCGAGGACGAAATTACCCCTGACATTATCGCCTAGCGCGCTATAACCGGAACGAAACCACGAAGGAGCCGGAGATGACCCAACCCAAAATCGGTATCATCATGGGAAGCCAGTCGGACTGGCCGACCATGAGAGCCGCTGCCGAGGTGCTGGATGAGCTCGGCCTTGCCTACGAGACGAAAATCGTTTCGGCCCATCGAACACCGGACCGGCTCTGGGATTACGGGAAAACCGCAGCGGAACGGGGCTTGCAGGTGATCATTGCGGGTGCCGGCGGGGCGGCCCATCTGCCCGGCATGATGGCCTCCAAAACCCGCGTGCCGGTGTTGGGTGTGCCGATCCGGACCCGCGCGCTTTCGGGTGTCGACTCGCTATATTCCATCGTGCAAATGCCCAAGGGATTCCCCGTCGGCACCATGGCGATTGGCGAGGCGGGCGCGGCCAATGCGGGGCTGATGGCTGCTGCCATCCTCGCCAATTCCGACCCCTCTCTAGCCGAACAGCTGGAAGAATGGCGCGCGGCATTGTCCGCTTCGATCGCGGATGAACCACATGACTAGCCCCCTGCCCCTTGGCGCGACGGTCGGCATTCTCGGTGGCGGCCAGTTGGGCCGGATGCTGTCGATGGCCGCTGCGCGGCTCGGCCTGAAAACCCACATCTTCGAGCCCGGCGCCAACCCGCCCGCCGGTGATGTCGCCGCCCGTGTGACCACCGCCGCCTACGACGATACCGAGGCGCTGACTGAGTTCGCCGCCTCCGTCGATGTTATTACCTTCGAGTTCGAGAACATCCCGACAGCGGCCCTCGACATTCTGGAATCCATCCGGCCCGTGCGCCCGCAGCGCAATGCCCTCGCTGTGTCACAGGACCGGATCGCGGAAAAGGAGTTCCTGACCTCTCTCGGCCTGAATGTCGCGCCCTTCGCGCAGATCGACACGCTGGAAGATTTACAAAAGGCACTCGGCTCCATCGGTAGCCCCGCCATTCTGAAAACGCGGCGTTTCGGCTATGACGGCAAGGGGCAAGTGCGGATAAGCGATCCGGCACAGGCCGCCGAGGCCTTCGAAGCGCTACAGGACGCACCCGCCGTGCTGGAGGGTTTTGTCGATTTCGAGCGCGAAATCTCGGTAATCGCCGCGCGCGGGGTCGACGGTGCGGTGGTCTGTTACGACCCGGGCGAAAACGTTCACAAAAACGGCATTCTCGATACCACTACCGTTCCGGCCACCCTAGCCGCAGGGCAGCATATGCAGGCGGTGTTGCTGGCTGGAAATATCCTCAACGCGCTCGACTACATCGGCGTGATGGGAGTGGAACTGTTCGTGACCTCTTCGGGCCTGCTGGTGAACGAGGTGGCGCCACGGGTGCATAATTCCGGTCACTGGACGCAGAACGGTTGCGCCATCGACCAGTTCGAACAGCATATCCGCGCGGTCGTGGGCTGGACGCTCGGCGATGCGACGCGGCATTCCGATGTGGTAATGACCAACCTGATCGGCGATGACGTGCTGCAATACGCGCAGGTTACAAACGCAGCCCTGCATCTTTATGGCAAAGCCGATATCAAGGCCGGGCGGAAGATGGGTCATATAAACCGCGTTAAACCGCTGAGCGGCTAATACCCACTCCGTCGATGCGGTTTTTCGCTCAAAACAAAGCCCCCGCATTTCTGCGAGGGCTTTGCAAACCTGCCAATAACTTGACCGGACTCTAGCCGTAGACCGACTCTTTGCCGAACTTTTTGGTAAGCATGTAATAGATAACGGCACGATACTTGTTGCGGTTCGATTTGCCGTAGGTTTCGATCGCCTCGTTGATGGCGTCCATGAGTTCCGGGCCGTCCTTGAGACCCAGCTTCTTGATCAGGAAGTTGTTTTTCACCGTTTCCAGTTCCGATTCCTGCGAGCCGGCAACCGTCGAAGCATCAGCGTTGTAAATGGACGGGCCACAGCCAATGGTGACTTTGGTTAGCAGGTCCATGTCGGGTGTAATACCACATTTCTCTTTCAGGTCAGATGCATAAACTGCAATGAGGTCGTCGCGTTTGCTCATACCGGATTTCCTTTTCAATGAAGGCATATGCCTTGGTGATTAATTGCATCATCAACGTAAGCGAAGAAATAATATTTCGCAACATGTAGTATCACAAAACGAACGCACCAGCACATTTCGGCGTTATTTCGCGCGCGCTCAAACAAAAACGGGAGGCCGAAGCCCCCCGTTCGGATTTCTGCAATGTCGGCGTGACTTACATCATGCCGCCCATGCCACCCATGCCGCCCATGTCAGGCATTGCAGCGGCAGCGCCCGGTTTTTCGGGCTTGTCGGCGATCATGGCTTCGGTGGTGATCAGCAGACCGGCAATCGAGCCCGCATCCTCGAGCGCTGTGCGGGTCACCTTGGCCGGATCGATCACACCGAAATCGAACATGTTGCCATATTCCTCGGTCTGGGCGTTGAAGCCGAAGGAAACATCGTCGCTCTCGCGGATTTTGCCAGCCACAACCGCACCGTCGACACCGGCGTTGTCGGCAATCTGGCGCAGCGGCGCTTCGAGCGCGCGACGGACGATAGCGATACCGGCGTTCTGGTCGGCATTGTCACCGGATACGTCAGCCAGCGCTTTTGCTGCCTGAACCAGGGCAACGCCACCACCAACAATGATGCCTTCCTGAACGGCCGCACGGGTCGCGTTCAGCGCATCGTCAACACGGTCTTTACGCTCTTTCACCTCGACTTCGGTTGCACCGCCAACACGGATCACCGCAACACCGCCGGCGAGTTTCGCAACACGCTCCTGCAGTTTTTCGCGATCATAGTCAGAGGAGGTTTCCTCGATCTGGGTGCGGATCTGAGCCACGCGGGCTGCAATCTCGGCCTTGTCGCCGGCACCATCAACGATGGTTGTCTCGTCTTTGGTGATGTGGACTTTCTTGGCCGTGCCGAGCATGTCGATCGTGACAGACTCGAGCTTCATGCCCAGTTCCTCGGAAATCACCTGACCGCCGGTCAGGATAGCGATATCCTGCAACATGGCCTTGCGACGGTCACCGAAGCCCGGTGCTTTCACAGCCGCGATTTTCAGGCCGCCGCGCAGTTTGTTGACCACGAGAGTCGCCAGCGCTTCGCCGTCTACATCCTCGGCAATGATCAGCAGCGGCTTGCCGGACTGGATAACGGTTTCCAGCAGCGGAACCATCGGCTGCAGCGACGAGAGTTTTTTCTCGTGCAGCAGGATCAGACAGTCTTCGAGATCTGCAACCATTTTATCGGGGTTGGTGATGAAGTAGGGCGACAGGTAGCCGCGGTCGAACTGCATACCCTCGACCACATCGGTTTCGGTTTCGAGACCCTTGTTTTCCTCGACGGTAATGACACCTTCGTTGCCGACACGCTGCATAGCATCCGCAATCTGGCGGCCGATTTCGGCTTCGCCGTTGGCGGAAATGGTGCCGACCTGTGCAACTTCGTCAGAATCTTTGACCTCGCGGGCCATGCCCTTGATGTTTTCAACGACGTTGGACACAGCGATATCGATGCCGCGCTTCAGGTCCATCGGGTTCATGCCGGCGGCAACCGATTTCATACCTTCGCGAACGATGGCCTGGGCCAGAACGGTCGCGGTGGTTGTGCCGTCACCGGCGGTGTCATTGGTGCGCGAGGCAACTTCCTTGACCATCTGCGCGCCCATGTTCTCGAACTTGTCTTCCAGTTCGATTTCCTTGGCAACGGATACGCCATCCTTGGTAATGCGCGGAGCGCCGAAGGATTTGTCGATCACCACGTTGCGGCCTTTCGGGCCGAGGGTGACTTTTACAGCATTGGCGAGGATATCAACACCGGCCAGCAGGCGATTGCGGGCATCTGTGTCGAATTTTACGTCTTTAGCAGCCATGTGGGATGCTCCTTGAAATATTGAGGGTTAACGAGAATTCGCTCAGGCAAGGATGCCGAGGATGTCGCTTTCTTTCATGATCAGCAGCTCTTCACCGTCGATGGTGATTTCCGTGCCGGACCATTTGCCGAACAGGATCTTGTCACCTGCCTTTACGTCCATCGCGATGCGATCACCGTCTTCGTCACGCGCACCTGCGCCAACGGCTACGACTTCGCCTTCGGAGGGTTTTTCCTTGGCGGTGTCGGGAATGATCAGGCCGCCTGCGGTTTTTTCTTCGCTTTCGAGACGACGGACCACTACGCGGTCGTGCAAAGGTGTGAATGCCATTTTGGATGCTCCTTCGAGTATGCCAGTGTTAGGGTGGCTCTGCTGTATTAGCACTCGCCACCGGTGAGTGATAACGGCAGGTATTTAGGCAGACGCTTCGGGTGAGTCAAGGGCCGGAGCGCCAGGTTCCGCGCGCAAATACCAAAGCAGGTGACAAAGGAAAAAACGCCGCCTATATAGAACGCAGATATTGCAGCGCACAACAGCGAGACGAACCATGATCAAGATTTTCGGCCATCTGGCCCCCGACACAGACGCCACCTGCTCCGCCATTGTCTGGGCCTGGTATCTGAACAACATCCGCAACCTGAAGGCCGAAGCCTATGTTCTGGGGGAGCCGAACACCGAGGCGAAGTTCGTGCTGGAACGCTGGGGCTTTGCGCAGCCGGAGCTTCTGGGCACGCTGGAAGCGGATGAAAAGATCGTGATCGTTGATACCAACAATCCGGCAGAGCTGCCCGAGGGGATCAATGACGCCGACATCGGGCAGATCATCGACCATCACCTGCTGGTCGGCGGGATTACCACGAAAAAGCCGATCAATGTCACGATCCGACCGGTCGCCTCTACCGCGACAGTGATGTATTCGATCATGCGCGAACCGGCGCTGGACACGATGCCGGAGCCGATCAAGGGGCTGATCCTGAGCTGCATCATTTCCGACACGCTGGAATTCCGCAGCCCGACCACCACCCCGCGTGATCGCGAGATTGCCGAACGGCTGGCCGCCGATCTTGGCATCGACATCACGGCATATGCGGCCGAGATGTTTGCGGCGAAATCCGACATCTCGCATTTCAGCGATGCGGAGCTGTTGCGGCTCGATTCGAAAAAATACGAGGTTGGCGACACCGCTTTCCGTGTTTCGGTTCTGGAAACCACCAGCCCCGATACGGTTCTGGCGCGCAAGGACAGCCTGATGGCCAGCATGGCCGATGTCGCCGCCGAAGACGGCGTCGATCAGGTGCTGTTGTTCGTGGTTGATATCCTGAGCGAGGAAGCAACGCTGCTGGTACCGAACGATCTGGTGAAAACCGTGGCCGAGAAGTCCTTTGACGCCACGGTCACCGGCGACACCGTGGTGCTGCCGGGTGTGGTTTCGCGCAAAAAGCAGATTATCCCGAATTTGAAAGTCTGATCGTGGCACAGCCTGTCACTCGTCTGGCCGATATCGGCGGCATGTATGACGCCATTTTCGTGGACCTCTGGGGTTGCCTGCACAATGGCGTCGAACCTTTTCCCGAAGCGATCGAGGCGTTGCGTGCCTTCAAGGCGGCGGGCGGTATGGTGCTGCTGCTTACCAATTCGCCCAGACCGCAAACCTCGGTCCGGCGGCAATTGGCGCGGATCGGGGTTCCGGAGGATATCTGGCACGGAATCGCCAGTTCCGGCGACGCGGCGCAAGAGGCGTTGATGGCAGGGATGGTCGGGCGCAAAGTCTATCATCTGGGACCGGAACGCGACCTCAGTTTTTTCAATGATCTTCCGGAACATCTGCGAGACAAGCCTGCCATCGAACGGGTACGGATGAGCGAGGCCGAGGGGATCGTATGCACCGGACTGTTCGACGATCTGGTGGAAACGCCCGACGATTACCGGCTGACGATCCTCGACGGGGTCAATCGAGGGCTGAAGATGCTCTGCACCAATCCCGATATCTCGGTCGATCTGGGCGACAAGCGGATTTTCTGCGCCGGTGCGATTGCCAAAGCCTATGAAGAGGCCGGCGGCAACAGCCTGTATTTCGGCAAACCCTATTCGCCGGTTTACGAACTGGCACGCCGACGGCTGGCGGCCCATACCGGTTTCGATATCGCCGAGGACCGCATCCTGTGCATCGGCGACGGTATCAACACCGATATTCGCGGCGCGATGGCGCAGGGGATGGACAGTCTGTTCCTGACCGGTGGGCTGGCAGCGGATGAAATCCCGAGCCGGAACGGGGTGCCGGATGCGGCGAAACTCGAGGCGTTTGCCAAGGAACACCAGCTGGATCCGACCTATGTGGCGGAAAAACTGCGCTAGATTTCGCGAGACAGTTAATTTCGCCTGAAAAACTTTTTATGTAATTATATTGCGCGGACATTCGGAATCGGCTAGACATGGTGCAACGCACAATCATGTTGAGTCCCATGGTCAAGGAAAGCGCAATGCTCGATACTCCGCAACACAACCTCCCCGTCGGCACGATCTGCATCGAGGATCTGGAAATC
>JALSHL010000213.1 GCA_026982255.1 Paracoccaceae bacterium
GCTCTACTGCAAAGCGGGCGGTTTGTCTGCACCGATTTTCGCGGCACATGGCAGAATTGCCCGAAGGTCATGGCTGCGGTTTGTCTACCCGCGCAATTTCAACTCCCGCCGCATGATTTTTCCCGTCGCCGTCATCGGCAAACTATCGACAAACTCCACCTCGCGCGGGGCGACATGGGGCGAAACGCGCTCACGAACCCGCAAAACCAGCTCTTTTTTCAAGGATTCGTCCGCCCCCTCGGCAATGACGTAGGCTTTGATAATCTCGGTGCGCACCGGGTCCGGAACGCCGACCACCGCCGCCATGGTCACGCGCGGGTGGCCGGTCAGACAATCCTCGATCTCCGTCGGGCCGACACGATAGCCGGAGGTGGTGATCACATCATCGGACCGCGCGGAGAAAAAGAAATAGCCGTCCTCGTCCATCACCCCCTCGTCACCGGTCAGCATCCAGTCACCGCGGAATTTCTCGGCGGTCTTTTCCGGTGCGCGCCAGTATTCGAGGAACATGGCCGGATCGGGACGGCGCACGGCGATCTCGCCGACCTCGCCTGCGGGCAATACATTGCCCTCCGCGTCAATAATTGCCACGTCATGCCCCGGCACCGGCTTGCCCGTTGATCCCGGGCGCGGATCGAAGGCGGTGTAGCTGTTGCCCAGCACCAGATTGCACTCGGTCTGGCCGTAGAATTCGTTGATCGTGGTGCCGAACACCCGCTGCCCCCAGTCGAGCAGTTCCGTCCCCAGCGCCTCGCCCCCCGAGCCGACCGAGCGCAGGCTCAACCCCGCAGGCTCCGGCGCCTGACGCATCAGTTTCAGCGCCGTGGGCGGCAGGAAAGTGTTGCGCACCTTCAGCTTTTTCATCAGCCAGAAAGCGTGTTCGGGGTCGAATTTGCTCATCCGGTGGGCAATCAGCGGCACGCCGTAATTCAGCGCCGGCATCATGACGTTGGTCAGCCCCCCCATCCACGCCCAGTCCGCCGGTGTCCACAGGCAATCGCCTTCCTGCGGCAGGAAATTATGGTGCGTCTCCACCCCCGGCAGATGGCCCAGCAATACCCGATGGCCATGCAGCGCCCCCTTCGGCGGGCCAGTGGTGCCGGAGGTATAGCTGATAAAGGCCGGATCGTCCGGCGTGGTATCCGCCATCTCGCAACGGTCTGCGGCCTTGCCGAGTTCCTGCCAGAAACCGAAGGTGCCGCCGGTGCGTTCGTCTATCGAATAAACCACTTCAAGATCAGGCAGTTGATCCCTGATATTCATGATTTTTTCAAGGTTTGCAGCATCCGTCACCAACGCCTTGGCGCCGGAGTTCTGCAACCGGAATTGCAGACCGTCCTCGCCGAACAGGGTGAACAGCGGCACG
This sequence comes from Paracoccaceae bacterium, assembly GCA_026982255.1. Classification (GTDB taxonomy): domain Bacteria; phylum Pseudomonadota; class Alphaproteobacteria; order Rhodobacterales; family Rhodobacteraceae; genus NORP23. The sequence continues at coordinate 1,367 of JALSHL010000213.1, forward strand.
ACAATGGCGCCGAGTTTATAACACGCCAGATGGGTCAGAACAGTCTCGGGCGTTTGCGGCAGCAACACGGCGCAACGGTCCCCGCGCCGGGTCCCCCGCCCGCGCAAGGCGTTGGCCAGTCGTGAGGAGGCGCGCGAAAGCTGGATATAGGTGTAGTCGCGTATCTCGCCATCGGGGCGCAGATAGGTCAACGCCCGCCGGTCCGGTTCATACCGCGCCCAGCGTTCGCAAATCTGCTCGGCAATGTTGAAATTCGCCGGACGCGGCCAGACGAAATTCGCCCGCATGTCCTCCCAGCTTCCGGCCTGTGTGACGAGTCTCTCGGCGCGCATTCCCACTCCCCTGTTTGCTCCGCCACAGTTTACCCGACGTGAGGCAAAGGCCAAGCCCAAAGGCTTGTAACCCTGCGTTCTTCGACATAGGGTCCGCTGACAAGGAGCCGCTATGACCGATACGCCAAAACTGATCGACCCGTTTGCCCGCGCCGTGACCTACCTGCGGGTCTCGGTCACCGACCGTTGCGATCTGCGCTGCTATTACTGCATGTCGGAAAACATGACCTTTCTGCCGAAAAAGGAGTTGCTGACGCTGGAGGAACTCGACCGGCTCTGTTCCACCTTTGTCGATATGGGCGTGACCAAGCTGCGGATCACCGGAGGAGAGCCGCTGGTGCGCCGCGGGATCATGACCTTTTTCGATGCCATGTCGCGGCATCTGGCAACGGGTGCTTTGAAAGAGCTGACACTGACCACCAATGCCACGCAACTGGC
>JALSHL010000214.1 GCA_026982255.1 Paracoccaceae bacterium
CCCCGCGCGGCTTGTTCGGCAATAGTGGCTTGATTTTGCTGAATTGTTCTTCCGTTAACCAAAATGTTCCAGACATGAAAACCTCCCTGTTTCATATCTTGAATCACATTCTGATTTATAGGTCTACACCCTAGTTTTTCCGCCGCCTCGTCACGGATATGGCGGGCGATCTCGATCACCGCGTCGATCTGGTTTTGCGGCACGCCGACCTTCATCAGCCGGTCCAGCTGGCACTGGCCCATCGCCGGATGGTTGGCGGCAATGCCCGAGGCCAGCGAGACCATGGCGACGATGCTGGAATGCAGTTGTGCCTCGCTCATGATGCCACCCATTCTTCGACCTGCATCGCTGTGGGCATACCGCCGGCATGCACCAGTTTGCCGTCAACAACCACGCCCGGCGTGGACATGACCCCGCGCGACATGATTTCGCCCATGTCGGTGATCTTGTCGATTTTTACCTCGACACCGGCCTCGGCCGCCTTGCGGGTTATCAGATCGGCTGTATTGGCGCAGTTTTTGCAGCCAGAGCCGAGAACCTCGAAATGTTTCATGGAAATTCTCCTATACTACCAGAAAGTTGAACAGGAACCCGACGCTGATGAAGGCGACAAACAGGATTCCGGTGAAGGTCGCGATAAGCTGCGGTTTCAGCACTTTTCGCAAAATTATCATCTCGGGCAGGGATATGGCGGCGACAGACATCATTAGTGCCAGCACCGTGCCCAGCGGCACCCCCTTGCCCAGCAGGGCCTCGACAATCGGGATGACGCCGGTGGCGTTGGAATAGAGCGGGATCCCGATCAGCACCGCCGCCGGCACCGCAAACAGGTTGTCGGGCGAGGCATATTTCAAAAAGAACGATTGCGGGATGAACCCGTGCAGGATCGCGCCGATCCCGATGCCGACCAGCACATAGATCCAGATCCGCCCGAGGATCTCGCGCACCTGTTCGCGGGCATAGGCCAGACGGGCCTTCAGGCTGTTGTTGGCCTTTTGCAGCGCCGTCTCGCCCATGCGGATTTTCCAGACGTATTCCTCGACCCATTTCTCCAGTTTCAGCACCTCGATCAGCAGCCCGCCGAGGACCCCGACCGTCAGTCCCGCCGCCACATAGAGCGCCGCGTATTTCCAGCCGATGGCCGAGGCCAGAACCACCACGGCGACCTCGTTGATCATCGGCGAGGCGATCAGGAACGCCATGGTCACGCCCAGCGGAATGCGTGCCTTCAGAAAGCCGATGAACAGCGGCACCGAGGAGCAGGAGCAAAACGGCGTCACCGCGCCCAGCCCGACCGCCATCGGATAGGAGACAAAGCGCGAGCGCCCCGCCACCGCCTTGCGCACCCGTTCCGGAGTCAGCAGCGCACGGAAAAACCCGATGGCAAAGACAATCACCGTCAGCAGAAAGAAAATCTTGGTGACATCCTGAATGAAAAAATGCACCGATCCGGCGAGGCGGGTCTCGGGCACAAGGCGCAAAATGTCGTATGTCGCCCAGTCGGCGAACTTTTCGAATACCGGATACATGGTGTTTTCCTGTCTAGGCCACGGCGCAACGCACGGGGCGGTCATTCATTGATTTCAGTCTCTTGCGGTCATTTATGACCACAGCTTCCGTGCGGATACCTTTGACCGTTGCCGCGATGACATCCTGTTGCCAGTCGGGCAGGGCGGGGTCCAGATCGTAAAATACCCATTGCGCATCACGCCGCGGCACCACCAGCCCCGCATCACGCATCGCCGCCATATGGCGCGAGATTTTCGGTTGCGGCAATTCCAGCGCATGCACCAGCTCGCACACGCAGACCTCGCCTGCTTCGGCCATCAGGGCCACGGCGCGCAGGCGGGTCTCGTCGCCGAGAATCCGAAAGAGTGTTGTCTGTTCCATGGGCAGCTTATGCGCCAAAACGAATATGCTGTCAAGCGCATATCCGTTTTGGCGTATATGCTGCGGAAACCTGTTGTCTCGCCCCCGCGCCCGCTTTACAACAAAGCAAACAAAACAAGAGGATTCCATGACAAAAGCCTTCGTATTCCCGGGACAAGGGGCGCAATCCATCGGTATGGGCAAGGCCTTCGCCGATGCCTATCCCGCCGCCAAAGCCGTTTTCGACGAGGTGGACGAGGCCCTCG
>JALSHL010000215.1 GCA_026982255.1 Paracoccaceae bacterium
GTTTCACCATACATTTTCCAGAGTAGGCCATGGCATTTCCGGGGAAACACAGACACATCGCCCTGCCGGTCATCCTGACACTTGTTGCCGGCCTGATGTTGCCGCCCGGTGTTACCGGACAAACCGTCGGAGAGGTCTCGATTTTCGAGGAGCAACAGGCCTTCGATACTTCGACGCTCAAACCTTCCAGCCTGCGGCGGCTTGTGTTTTACTCGGACAAGGCACGCGAGGCACTGTTCGATCTGGCAAAATCCGACTCTCTGGGTGGCGAGCAGGGGGCGGCGCTGGCCGAAAAGGCGACCCGCGATCTGCGCAAAGCCATCGAACGGCTGATCGATGCAGGCAAGAAGGCAGACCTGTCACTGGAGCAGACCGCCGCGTTTTTTGCCGCGGAATTGCGCAAATACTATTCGGGGGATTTCCCGTTTGTGGTGCTGGATGATCAGGGGCAATTGAATACCGCCCTGCTGTTTCGCGATGTGGAGCAGGCCCGCGCCCGTGGCAAGGCGGCAGGGGCGGATGACTATCTGCAAATGGTGCTGCAGACCGGCGAAAAGGCGGTGAGCAGTGTCACACCCGCACAGCCGGACACACCCGCCCCCGCGACCCCGCAACCCCCCGTTCTGTCGGAGCCGGAAGTGCAGCGCGATCCGGCGGTGCAGGCCTATTGGGACCGGCTGGTCGAGCGGAACGGCAAACGTTATATCGAGGTGATCCCCGGGGACACGCTGGCGGCGTTTGCATCGGCATTCTATGGCGATACGCTGCGCTATCGCGTGATCTTCCTTGCCAACGAGGGCATTATCGAGACGCCGAACCTGCTGGAGGTCGGCATGGTGATCGAGATACCCGAGTAGGCGCGCCTGCGGCTGTTTTGGCGGTTTCCCTTGGCGGCGTCCTTCGCTATAAGCCTTTCGTAACTTCCTAACCGAGAGGCATGAAATGGCCAATGTAGTAGTTGTCGGCGCCCAGTGGGGTGACGAGGGCAAGGGCAAGATCGTCGACTGGCTGTCCGAGCGCGCCGATGTGATCGCGCGGTTTCAGGGCGGACACAACGCCGGTCATACGCTGGTCATTGACGGCAAGGTTTACAAGCTGAGTCTGTTGCCGTCGGGCATCGTGCGCGGTGGTAAACTGTCGGTAATCGGCAACGGCGTCGTGCTGGATCCCTGGGCGCTGGGCGAGGAGATCGCCAAGCTGCGCGGGCAGGGGGTGGAGATCACGCCCGACAGCCTGATGATTGCGGAAAATACCGCGCTGATCCTGCCTATCCACGGCGAACTGGACCGCGCCCGCGAGCAGGTCAACACCATCGCCAAGATCGGCACCACGGGGCGGGGCATCGGGCCGGCCTACGAGGACAAGGTCGGGCGGCGGGCCATCCGCGTGGCCGATCTGGGCGACGAGAAAACGCTGGAGGTGCGGATCTCGCGCCTGCTGACGCATCACAATGCCTTGCGGGCCGGTCTTGGACTGGAACCGGTCGATGCGGCAGCGCTGAAGGCGGAACTGCTGGCGATCGCGCCGGATGTGCTGCCCTATGCGGCGCCGGTGTGGAAGGTGCTGAACGGGAAACGCAAAAGCGGCAAGCGGATATTGTTCGAGGGGGCGCAAGGCTCGCTGCTGGATGTGGATTTCGGCACCTATCCGTTTGTGACATCCTCGACCACCACCGCCGGTATGGCGGCCTCGGGCACCGGCATGGGACCGGGGGCCATCGATTTCGTGCTGGGGATCGTCAAGGCCTATACCACCCGTGTCGGCGAGGGGCCGTTTGCCTGCGAACTCGATGACGAGGTTGGCGAGCATCTGGCCACCGTCGGCCATGAAAAGGGCACGGTCACGGGGCGCTCGCGCCGTTGCGGCTGGTTCGATGCGGTGCTGGTGCGCCAGACTTGTGCAATCAACGGGGTGAACGGCATTGCCTTTACCAAGCTGGACGTGCTGGACGGGCTGGAAGAACTGAAAATCTGCGTTGCCTATGAACTGGACGGCAAGCGGCTGGATTACCTGCCGACCGCGGCCGAGGAGCAGGCGCGCGTGGTGCCGGTTTACGAAACCATGAAAGGCTGGAGCGAAAGCACCGTCGGGGCGCGCAGCTGGAACGACCTGCCGGCCGAGGCGATCAAATATGTGCGCCGCGTCGAGGAACTGATCGATTGTCCTGTTGCCATGCTGTCCACATCACCGGAGCGGGAGGATACCATTCTGGTAACCGACCCGTTTGCCGACTGATGGCGCTGTCTTACAAGGCGCGCAAGCGCTGGTCGCTGTTCCTGCTGCTGGTCTGGCTGCCGGTCTATATCGTTATCGCGGTGACGGTTCTGGCGCGGATCGGCGAGATCAACAAATATGTGCAGATCGTGGTCTATGTGGTGCTGGGCATCGCCTGGGCCTTGCCGTTCAAGCCGGTATTCACCGGCATCGGCAAGGCGGAGGAACCGGAAGGCGGGGACGAGTGATCGTCACCTCCGCCGATCCTGTCACCCTTGTTGGCGGCGGGCCGGTGGATGGGGCGGACCTGTCGCGCGCCGTGGCGCTGGCCCCCTTGGTGGTGGCGGCGGATAGCGGGGTCAACCGGGCACATGCGTTGGGCCAGCGGGTCGATCATGTGATCGGGGATATGGATTCGACCGATATCCTGCCGCTTGACGACCACCCGCAGTTCCACCCGATCCCCGAGCAGATGACCACCGATCTGGACAAATGCCTGTATTCGGTGGCCGCGCCGTTTTTCATCGGCGTCGGGTTTCTGGGCGGGCGGCTGGATCACACGCTGGCGGCCTGTCATGCGCTGGTGCGGGCGGACGCGCAACGGGTGGTTCTGCTGGGCGAGACGGATCTGGTTTTTCTGGCGCCGCAGGTGTTGGCGCTGGATCTGCCGGTCGGCACGCGGTTGTCACTGTTTCCCATGGGGGCGGTGTCGGGCGAATCTTCGGGGCTGGAATATCCGCTGGCGGGACACGGGTTTTCGCCGGACCGGATGATCGGGACCTCGAACGCGGTCACGGGGCCGGTGCGGTTGCGCCTTGATGCGCGCCGGATGCTGGTGATATTGCCGAAAGCGTTTCTGGAAGACGTGCGGGAACAGGTTTTCCGCTGATTTGCGCACAAAAAAAGCGGCGGCTGCGCAAACAGCACCGTTTTGGCGGGGAAATCTCGGGGAGGGCGGTTTTGCCCATGGTTCCGGCGTTCGGGGTCATCGAGCGCCTGAATATCCGAGCGGGTCGGGTTATCACGCCAGAGGCCCGATGCTGAGTCAGTTGCTGACATAGCCGGTTGCTAATCGGCGCAACCATCGGGCGGTTTAGTCATTTGTCGCGATACTCTGCGACGGTCAAATCGGTTTACAAGTCCCTGGCGCGATAAACCCGCGGGTTGATGGCCCGCTCGCTCAGTGGACAGGGTTATAGCGCAACAAAGTTAACAAAGCGTCAACACTCCGGCACATTTACCGCCAGACCACCCTGCGAGGTTTCCTTGTAGTTGGAATTCATGTCCAGACCGGTCTGGCGCATGGTCTCGATACAGGTGTCGAGCGAGACCAGATGCGTGCCGTCGCCGCGAAGCGACAGCGAGGCGGCGGAGATCGCTTTGATGGCACCGAGACCGTTACGCTCGATACAGGGGGCCTGCACCAGCCCTTTGACCGGATCGCAAGTCATGCCGAGGTGGTGCTCAAGCGCGATTTCCGCAGCGTTTTCAACCTGTTCCGGCGTGCCACCCATCACGGCGCAGAAACCGGCGGCGGCCATGGCGGAGGCAGAGCCGACCTCTCCCTGACAGCCGACCTCGGCACCGGAGATCGAGGCGTTGTTCTTGATCATGCCGCCGATTGCCGCGGCGGTGAGCAGGAAATCGGGGATGCGGTCGCGGCTGGCGCCGGGCACATGGTCGAGGTAGTAGCGGATCGTCGCCGGCAGCACCCCTGCGGCACCGTTGGTCGGGGCGGTGACGACCTGCCCGCCGGCGGCGTTTTCCTCGTTCACGGCGATGGCGTAGGTGCTGATCCAGTCGTTGATGGTGTGCGGCGCGACGAGGTTGCGGCCGCGTTCGGCCAGCAGGGCCTCGTGCATGGTTCTGGCGCGCCGGCGCATGTTCAGCCCGCCCGGCAGGGTGCCGCCGGTTTGCAGGCCGCGGTTTATGCAGGTCTCCATCACCGCCCAGATGCGGGCGAGGCGGTCGTCGAAGTCCCGCGCGGACATATGCACCAGTTCGTTGGCGCGTTTCATTCCGGCGATGCTCTTGCCGGACTTTCGGGCCATTTCAAGCATCTGGTCCGCATGGGTGAAGGGGTAGGGCACGCCGACAGGAATTTCCGGCCCGCCGTCCTGTTCGGCCAGTTCCCTCGCCGTCAGGATAAACCCGCCGCCGACGGAGAAGTAGGTCTCCTGCATATAGAGGTTGCCGCCGGCATCATAGGCCGAGAGGATCATGCCGTTGGCGTGGCCGTCGAGCGGTGGGCCGTAGTCGAAAACGATGTCGCGGGAGGGAACGAAGTCGAGGGTGCCGAGACCGGGCGGGGCAATTTTGCCGCTGGTGCGGATTGCGGCTTCGGTCACGTCGGCGGCGTTGGCCTCGAAGGTTTCCGGCGCGAAACCGGCGAGGCCGAGCAGCACTGCGCGGTCGGTGGCGTGGCCCTTGCCGGTGAAGGCGAGCGAGCCGTGCAGCGAGCAGCCGAGGCGGGCCAGTGTGCCGGAGCCGGGGATACGGTCGTGCCCGTCGCGCAGGGCCTGCAAAAACCGCCCTGCCGCCACCATCGGCCCGACGGTATGCGAGGAGGAGGGGCCGACGCCGACTTTGAAGATATCGAAAACGCTGAGAAACATGGGCGCTGTCCTGCAATGGGTTTGACCCTCTATAGGCCAGGTTTCCGATAGGAAACAATGGAAAACCGACGTCTGGTGGCGGATTTGCGGAATGTTTGCGGGAAGGGTGGGGAAAACCGGCCAACTAAACCGCTAAACCGGTTTAGTGGTTTGTTAACCTGCCGAAAAATTAATAAAATTCAAATACGTAGCGGTTTTGGGAAAGGTTTACAGACGGTAAAAACGATTCCACTAAACCGGTTTAGTGGAGGGGCGGCCCTGTCAGGCGGCAAGGTCCCTTTGCGGCGCGTCGTCAATTCGGTGTGACCTGCGATATCTCGCCCCTCGCCGCGCCGTGCAAAAGCGCCTATAAGATGCGGGAAACGTGAAATACCGAAGGATTCTTCCATGGAAAAACCCGAACCCGGCCCCGCCCGCGCCAAATTCGCCGCCGCCGAAAAGGCTCTCGATTTCGTAGAACCGGGGATGATTGTCGGCCTCGGCACCGGCTCCACCGCCGATGTTTTCGTGCGCCTGCTGGGCGAGCGTGTGGCCGAGGGGTTGCAGATTACCGGCGTGCCGACCTCCACCCGCACCCGCGATCTGGCCGCGAGCCTGAATATTCCGCTGACCACGCTGGAAGAGGTCGAGAAGCTCGACGTCGTGATTGACGGGGCGGATGAATTCGACCGGCGTATGAACCTGATCAAGGGCGGCGGCGGGGCTTTGCTGCAGGAAAAACTGGTGGCGACGGCCGCCGACAAGATGGTGGTGATCACCGACAGGTCCAAGCAGGTCTCGCATCTGGGCGCCTTTCCCCTGCCGGTCGAGGTGGTGAAATTCGGCTGGAAGCTGACCGCGAAACGGATTTACGAGGTCATCGCCTGCGCCTTCGTCGGCGGGGTTGATATCGTTCGCCGCATGGATGGCGACAAACCCTATATCACCGACGAGGGGCATTATATCCTCGACCTGCATCTGAAAAAGATCGACGAGCCGGAGAAAATGGCCTGGCAGTTGAAGGAACTGGCCGGGGTTGTGGATTCCGGCTTTTTCATCGAGATTGCCGATGCGGTGATTGTCGGTCGCGACGACGGCACCACCCGCGTTATCACCCATCGCCCGCCGTTGCGGCCGTTTCGTTAAGGAAAAACCATGAGCAAGTATGATTTCGACCTGTTTGTCATCGGTGGCGGGTCGGGCGGCGTGCGTGCCGGCCGTGTCGCCGCGCAGGGCGGGGCCAAAGTCGGTCTGGCCGAGGAATACCGCTATGGCGGCACCTGTGTCATTCGCGGCTGTGTGCCGAAAAAGCTGATGGTCTATGCCTCCGGTTATGCCGAGGCGATGCACGATGCCGAGGGATTCGGCTGGACTATTGGCGAGCGGTCGTTCGACTGGATGCGTCTGCGCAAGAAGATAGACGAGGAACTGGTGCGCCTTGAAGGGCTGTATCGCAAGGGGTTGACCGGCAACGGGGTGGAGGTTTTTGACTCTCGCGCCACCATCAAGGATGCCCATACGGTGACGCTGGCCGACGGGCGGGATTTTACTGCCAAAACCATTCTGATCGCCACCGGCGGGCGGCCCTATCTGCCGAACACCAAGGGTATCGAGCATGTGATGACCTCGGACGATGTGTTCCTGATGGATGATTTGCCGAAGCGGATTCTGGTGGTTGGCGGTGGATATATTGCCTGCGAGTTTGCCGGTATTTTCAATGGCATGGGGTCCGAGGTTAAACAGTTCTACCGCGGTGCGCAGATCCTGCGCGGTTTCGATGGCGAGGTGCGCGGCCATGTGGCGGACGAGATGATCCGCAAGGGGATTTCGCTGCATCTGGGGACCGATGTTGTGGAGATCGAGAAAAAGGGTGAGGAACTGCACGTAACCTGCACGAATGGCTCTGTTTCCGTGGTTGATGCCGTGCTTTATGCAACGGGACGGATTGCCAATACCCGTGACATGGGGCTGGAGGAGGTCGGCGTGAAAATCGGACGGCGTTCGGAGATCATGGTGGACCGCTATTCGAAAACTTCGGTCGATTCCATCTATGCGGTGGGGGATGTGACAGACCGGGTCAACCTGACGCCGGTCGCCATTCGCGAGGCCATGGCCTTTGTCGAGACCGTGTTCAACGACAACCCGACGGCAATGGATCACGAGATGATCCCGACGGCCGTATTCACCCAGCCGGAAATCGGCACTATCGGCTATACCGAGGAGGACGCGCGCGAGGATTTCGATATCGAGGTTTACCGTGCCGCTTTCCGTCCGATGGCCAATATTCTGGCGGGGCGCGACGAGCGGGCGCTGATGAAGCTGATTGTCGAGAAGGACTCGCAAAAGGTTATCGGGTGCCACCTTGTCGGGCCGGCCTCGGGCGAGATGATCCAGATGGTCGGGATTGCCATAAAGATGGGCGCGACCAAGGCCGATTTCGACCGCACGGTGGCCGTGCATCCGACCGCGGCCGAGGAGTTGGTGACAATGAAAGAACCCGTCCGCTAGGCCTTGAAAAACCCTGCGGGAGTGAACAGTTTAACGACACTATTGTGAATTTAGCGGAGGAAGACCCGGCAGATGCCTTATTCCAACAATTCCGGTGGCCCCTGGGGTGGCGGCGGCGGTAACGACGGCGGCGACGATAACGACCGCAACAAGGGACAACGACCGGGCAACCAGCCCCCGCAGGTGCCGGATCTCGACGATCTGGTCCGCAAGGGGCAGGAACAGCTCAAGGTCCTGATGGGCGGCGGCAAGGGTGGCGGCCCGCGCGGTTCTGCTCCCGAAGGCCCGCAGATCGGCAAGGGGACCATCGCCATCGGTGTGCTCGGTCTGGTGGTTTTGTGGCTGTTCGCCTCTTTCTATACAGTCAAGCCCGAAGAAAAGTCGGTGGAGCTGATGTTCGGCAAATACTATGCCACCGGCGAATCCGGTCTGAACTTCGCGCCCTGGCCGGTTGTGACCAAGGAAATCGTGCAGGTCACCCGCGAGAACACCGAGGATATCGGTGTTGGCGGTCGTGGCGGGCAATATGATCAGGGGTTGATGCTGACAGGGGACGAGAATATCGTCGATATCGATTTCCAGGTTGTCTGGAACATCACCGATCCGGCGCAGTATTTGTTCAATCTGGAAAATCCGCAGGAAACCATTCGCGCCGTGTCGGAATCGGCCATGCGCGAGGTGATCGGGCGGTCCAATCTGGCGCCGATTCTCAACCGTGATCGCGCCGCGATTTCGCAGGAAGTGCGCGACCTGATACAGGGCACGCTCGACAGCTATAATTCCGGCGTCAATATCGTGCGCCTGAACTTCGACAAGGCCGACCCGCCGATCGAGGTAATCGATTCCTTCCGTGACGTTCAGGCCGCCGAGCAGGAACGCGATACGCTGGAGAAACAGGCCGATGCCTATGCCAATCAGACCCTCGCCGCGGCGCGCGGTCAGGCGGCGCAGTTGCTGCAGCAGGCCGAAGGCTATCGTGCGCAGGTGGTTAACCAGGCTACCGGTGAGGCCTCGCGCTTTATTGCGGTTTACGAGGAATACACCAAGGCAAAATCCGTGACCCGCAAGCGGCTCTATCTGGAAACGATGGAACGTATTCTGGCCGGTGTTGACAAGATCATCATCGACGAGGGGGTCGGTGGCGACGGGGGTATCGTGCCCTACCTGCCGCTCAACGAGTTGAACCGCGGGGGATCGAACTGATGAAAGCTTTGACAATATTTGGCGGGATCGTGATTGCCGCAGCCGTGGTCGGTGCCTCTTCGGTCTATACCGTGGACGAGCGTGAAAAGGCGCTGGTGCTGCAATTCGGTCAGGTGAAGGCCGTGAAGGAAGACCCCGGTCTGGCCTTCAAGGTGCCGTTCATTCAGGAAGTGGTCAAATACGATGACCGTATCCTGTCGCTGGACACGCAGCCGCTGGAGGTTACGCCGCTGGACGACCGCCGTCTGGTCGTGGACGCCTTTGCCCGCTATCGCATCGTAGATGTGGTGAAATTCCGGCAGGCGGTCGGTGTCGGCGGGGTGGCTTCGGCCGAGACCCGTTTGACGCGGATCATCAACGCCAGCCTGCGCGAGGTGCTGGGTGCGGTGGATTCCGGCCAGATCCTGTCGTCCGAGCGTGTGGTGCTGATGAACAAGATCCGCGATGCGGCGATTGTCGAGGCGGAAAACCTCGGGATCGAAGTAGTGGATGTGCGCATCAAGCGCGCCGACCTGCCGCAACAGAACCTTGCCGCGACTTTCGCGCGTATGCAGGCCGAGCGTGAACGCGAAGCCGCAGACCAGCGGGCGCGTGGTAAAGAGGCGGCGCAGAAGGTGCGCGCACAGGCGGACCGCACCGCGGTGGAGCTGGTTTCGGCCGCCCAGCGTGACGCGGATATCGCCCGTGGTGAGGCGGACGCCGAACGCAACGCCATCTTTGCCGAGGCTTTCGGGCGTGACCCGGATTTCTTTGCCTTCTACCGTTCGTTGTCGGCTTACGAGAATTCCCTGAAAGGGGACAGCTCCATGCTGGTTCTGACACCGGATAGCGAATTCTTCGACTATCTGAAAACGGACGGTTTCAATGACTAACGAACTGCTGTTCGGACTGGGGTTCGTAGCGGTTATCGAGGGGCTGGTGCTTGCACTGGCCCCTTCGCGTCTGGAGGAGTTGCTGGAACTGCTGCGGCGGATGGGAACCGAGAAGATGCGGTTCCTCGGGTTGGGATCGGTGGCACTGGGCGTGGTGCTGATCTGGTCGGGATTGCGGTAACTTTGGCGTGAGCGGTGCCGTCGTGGCGCGGCTGCCTATTGTAAATATGTCACAGGTTCCTACCTGATTGTGCGAAGCCCGTTTCGGGCCGAATTTCTGAAATAGGAGGATAGAATTTGTCGAAAGCCGCCGTTTTTGGCCGTCCGCTGGGATATCTGAAGGTGTCCATCGTGATGGCCCTGAGCATCCTGTCGCTGCTGGTCGTTGCACCTGCGCCGGGATTCTCGCGCGCGCCGGGGGACAGCTTTGCCGATCTGGCAGAGAAGATCAGCCCCGCCGTTGTCAATATCGTAACCAGTGTTGCCGTGAACCAGCCGGCGCAGGAAATGCCGCTCGTGCCGAAAGGCTCGCCGCTGGAGGATCTGTTCCGGGATTTCCTCGACCGTCAGGGCGGGAACGGCCCGTCGCCCGAACCGCAGTTGCGTGGCGAGGCGCTGGGTTCCGGTTTCATCATCTCCGCTGACGGGTATGTCGTGACCAACAACCATGTGATCGTCGATGCCGACCAGATCGAGGTCGAGACATTTGCCGGCGAAACCTATGTCGCCACCATCGTCGGACGGGACGAGCGCACCGATATCGCTGTGCTGAAAATCGAGGGCGACGCACCGTTTCCCTTCGTGAGCTTCGGCGATTCCGATATTGCCCGTGTGGGCGACTGGGTGCTGGCCGTGGGCAACCCGCTGGGGCAGGGGTTCTCGGTCTCTGCCGGGATCATCTCGGCCCGCAACCGTGCGCTGTCGGGAGCCTATGACGACTTCATCCAGACGGATGCGGCCATCAACCGGGGCAACTCCGGCGGGCCGCTGTTCAACATGGACGGAGAGGTCATCGGTGTAAACACTGCGATCCTGTCGCCCAATGGCGGTTCCATCGGGCTGGGCTTTTCCATGTCCTCGGCCGTGGTATCGCAGGTGGTCGACCAGCTGATCAAATATGGCGAGACCCGCCGCGGCTGGCTCGGTGTGCGGATTCAGGGCGTCAGCGAGGATATCGCCGCCGCACTTGATCTGGAAAAAGCCGAAGGGGCGCTGGTGACGGATGTGCCCGACGGTCCGGCCGCCGAAGCGGGCATCCAGCCGGGTGATGTGATCGTCAGCTTCGATGGAAAACCGATCGCCGATATCCGCGAACTGGTGCGTATCGTGGCCGAGACCGAGGTCGGCAAGGCCGTGCGGGTGGTCGTGGTGCGCGAGGGCAAGACCCAGACGGTTCTGGTGACTTTGGGGCGTCTGGAAGAGGCCCTGCAGACACTGGACAGCCCCGCGGATCGCCCCGCCGCCCGTCCGGTCGATAGTGACGAGGGCATGACCCTTGGCGCGCTGACACCGGAGGTGCGCAACACCTATGGCCTGTCGGAGGATATCGACGGGGTTGTGGTGCTGGATGTGGAGGCCGGATCGCCCGCCGATGCCAAGGGTATCGAGGCGGGGGATGTGATCCTCGAGGTTGGCCAGCGTCCGGTGAATACGCCACAGGATGTGCTGAGGGCCTTTGACACCGCGCGCGAGGCGGGGCGGCAGTCGGTGCTGCTGCTGGTCGATCGCAATGGCGACAAACGCTTTGTGGCCATCACGCTGAACTAACGAAAAGGGGGCGGCCTTCGGGTCGCCCTTTTTACTGGAACAGGAAGTCGTCGGCGCCGATCAGCGCCACGTCCGTGTTTTCCAGCAGGATATAGCTGCTGCCAAGGCCCCAGTCGATTACCGTATTGTTGCCCGATTGCAGGATGCCGAGGTCGTCGAATCTGCTGCCCTGTAGGACCAGAATGTCCTCTCCATCGGTAAAATCGGTGATGGTGTCACGCCCCGGTTCGGTTGTGTCGAAGACGAACCGGTCCGCACCTTCTCCGCCGGTCAGCCGGTCGGAGCCGCGCCCGCCGGTCAGGATGTCGTCGCCGCGCCCGCCGACCAGCGTATCGTTGGCCAGCATACCGTCCAGCCGGTCGTCGCCCGCGCCGCCGATCAGCGTGTCGCGCCCCGCGTTGCCGATCAGGTGGTCGTCGCCCGCGCCCGAAACCAGCGTGTCGTCGCCCAGCCCGCCAAAGACGGTGCTGCCGTCGGAGCCGTCGCCCAGTGCGGCGTAGTCGTCACCGGCACCGGAAAAGATGAAATTCACCCCGTCGGGGTCGGTCAGCCGGTCATCCCCCGTGCCACCCCAGAGCCGGTCGTTCCCGAGCGAGCCGGTCAGCCGGTCGTTACCGTCGAAACCGCGCAGGACACTAGTGCCATAGACGGGGAAGGTCGGGATATGGGCCTTGAAAATGTCGTCGCCCGCGCCGCCCTCGAACAGGACCCCGTCGGCGCGCAGCATCCGGTCGAGCGGAGCGCCGGCCTCGGCCCGCCAGCCGGAGCGCCCGATGTCGAGCTGGTCATAGGTTGCGGTAACGGACAGCGGTTGCGGCAATTCCATGGTGGCGGTGACAATGCGGTCGCCGTCCTCGATGCGGTAATATTCCAGTCCGGTGATGTCGAGTGCGGTTTGCTGCCCGAATATGTCCGCCTCCGGCGGCGGGGCCATGGTGACCAGGTCGATGCCGAAGCTGTCGTAGCGCGCGCTTTCGCGGCTCTGCCAGCCGTCGGCAGTGCTTTCGACGATACCGGCGATATTGACCGCGGTTTTCAGAAACACGTTCGGCGCCAGCGGATCGCCCAGTGGCGACAAGTTGAAAAAGCCCGCGTCCGTTGCGCGGATAACAATGCGTGCCATGTCTCACCCCCCATGAGAAACTCTTGAGGGGGATTTTTCACATATTTGTCTAAAATCCTACGCTTCTGTTAACACTTGGTTAACGGATGCGGTCATTCGACGGTGACGGATTTGGCCAGATTGCGCGGCTGGTCCACGTCCGTGCCCTTTTCCAGCGCGGTGTGATAGGCCAGCAGCTGCGCCGGCACCGCATAGACCATCGGGGCGACAAACGGGTCGGTGGCGGGCAGAACAATGGTGCGCCAGGTGCCGTGCGAGGCCGCCTCCGCCCCCTGTTCGTCGGTGATCAGCAGCACCTTGCCGCCACGGGCCATGACCTCCTCCATGTTGGAAACGGTTTTGTCGAACAGATCGTCGCTGGGGGCGAAAACGATGACCGGCACGCTGTCGTCAATCAGGGCGATGGGGCCGTGTTTCAGCTCGCCGCTCGGGTAGCCCTCGGCATGGATGTAGCTCAATTCCTTGAGCTTCAGCGCGCCTTCCAGCGCCAGCGGGAACAGCGGACCGCGGCCGAGAAACAGGATATCGCGGGCCTTGGCAAGGTCGCGGCTGGCGGCCTCCATCGCCGGTTCCTGTTTGATCGCCTGCGCCACCAGTTGCGGCGCGCCGGTCAGGGCCTTGACCAGACGGGTTTCCCCGGTCGCGTCGATCGCGTCGCGCTGGCGGGCGGCGGCGATGGCCAGCGTGGCGAGGACCGAGAGCTGGCAGGTAAACGCCTTGGTCGAGGCGACGGAGATTTCCGGTCCCGCCATGATTTGCAGGCTGGCGTCGGCCTCGCGGCTGATGGAGCTTTCGGGGACGTTGACCACGGCCAGCACATGCGCCGCCTTGCCCCTGACATAGCGCAGCGCGGCGAGGGTGTCGGCGGTTTCGCCCGATTGCGAGATAAAGATCGCGCCCTCGCGTCCGCTCATCGGCGGCTCGCGGTAGCGGAATTCCGAGGCGACGTCGATTTCCACGGGGATGCGGGCGATCTGCTCGAACCAGTATTTTGCCACGTTACAGGCATAGAAGGCGGTGCCGCAGGCGACCAGAACCAGACGGTCGAGGCCGGAAAAGTCGATCTCGACCGGCAGGGAAACGGCGGTGCGCTCCGGGTTCAGATAGTGCGACAGGGCGAAGGCCATGACCGAGGGTTGCTCGTGAATCTCCTTGGCCATGAAGTGGCGGTAGCTGCCCTTGTCGATCATCACCTGATCGACATTGACGATGCGCAATTCCCGTTCGACCGGATTGCCGAGGGCATCGAAAATCTCGGCGCCGGTACGGGTCAGGACGGCCCAGTCGCCCTCTTCCAGATAGGTGATGCGGTTGGTGAGTGGGGCCAGCGCCAGCGCGTCGGAGCCGATGAACATCTCGCCGGTTCCGTGCCCGATGGCGAGTGGCGAGCCGCGACGGGCCGCGATCATCAGGTCGTGCTCCCCTTCGAACAGGAACCCCAGCGCGAAGGCCCCCTGCAGGCGGGCAAGCGTTGCGGCGGCGGCCTCGACCGGGGTTTTGCCCGCGGCGATGTAGCGGGCGCAGAGTTGCGCGACGACCTCGGTATCGGTGTCCGAGGCGAAGTTCACGCCTTCGGCCGTCAGTTCGTCGCGCAGTTCGCGGAAATTCTCGATGATGCCGTTGTGGACCACCGCGACAGTTCCCGCGCGGTGCGGGTGGGCGTTTTCCACATTGGCGGCGCCATGGGTGGCCCAGCGGGTGTGGCCGATGCCGCTGGTGCCGGAAAGAGGCTGTTCCGCGAGCAGGGTTTCCAGTTCCGAGAGCTTGCCGACCGCGCGGCGGCTTTGCATTTTCCCCTCGTCCAGCGTGGCAATTCCGGCGCTGTCATAACCGCGGTATTCCAGACGGTGCAGGGTCTCCATGATGACCGGAGTTGCGGGGCGGTTGCCCAGAATGCCTACGATGCCACACATGATATTCTCCTGCCGTCGGGTTTTTGCCTCTGCAAACGGTCTACTTTGGCGGGGCATGGGGTTTCAACGGTTAATATCCGTTTGAAACAGGTTTGAAACATGCTGTGAGGGCGGGGACTGGCGGGGGGGGTGACATCCACTAAACCGGTTTAGTGGATGTGTCGCACGCCGGATCGGGGGCGGTGCCTATGCGGGTGGAGGGGGTATTAACTGTGGTATTACAGCCTGTTATCCGAAATCGTTCAAAA
>JALSHL010000216.1 GCA_026982255.1 Paracoccaceae bacterium
GGATCGCCTCCAGCGCTACACGCGCCTTGAACTCGGCTGAATATCGCTTCCTTTTCGTCATTTCAAATCGTCCTTTCTATCGGGCGATCCATCTTAACCACTGGTCCGAATTTCCGCGACCACCTCTCACTGAGGTATTGTTGGAACAGAGAGTGAATTATTCACTTTATTCTTCCGGTTATATCCGGTTTCACGTTTCCCCTTACGTTCCGCCCTTATTTGGCCTCCGGTTTCACCCTAAGTCTTTGATATGTTGGCCCAGGCTGGCAGCTTGCAAATCCGTGTACACCGGTTCGATTCCGGTACTCGCCTCCACTTCCCTAGGACCCCTCCGAAACCCCCGCCTCGGCAAATGTCGCCATGCCGGAGTGACAGGCCACCGCCCCTTTCAGCACCCCGATCGCCAGCGCCGCGCCGGAGCCTTCGCCAAGGCGCAGGCCTAGCGCCAGAAGCGGTTCTTTGCCCAGATGTTCCAACATCCGCGCATGCGCCTGCTCGGCCGAGACATGTCCCGCCACACAATGATCCAGCGCACCCGTGGCCGTTTTTTCCAGCACCGATGCCGCCGCCGTGCAGATAAACCCGTCCAGAATCACCGGTATCCGTTCCATGCGTGCCCGTGCAATCGCCCCGACCATCGCCGCCAGTTCCCGCCCGCCGAGGCGGCGCAAGACCTCCAGAGGCTCCTCTCCGCCATGCAAGGCAACCCCGCGATCGACCACTTCGGCCTTGCGTGCCAGCCCTGCATCATCAACACCCGTGCCCCGCCCGACCCAGTCGGCCCCGCTGCCGCCAAACAGCACGCTGGCAATCGCCGCGGCCGAGGTCGTGTTGCCGATCCCCATTTCGCCCACGACCAGCAAATCGGCCTGCGGATCGACCGCCTCCCAGCCTGTTAGCAGCGCGGCAACCACGCCTGCCTCGTCCATCGCCGGAGCTTGCGTGAAATCCGCCGTCGGATTGTCCAGATCGAGCGCCAGAACCGACATATCCGCCCCGAAAGTCTTGCACAGCTGGTTGATCGCCGCGCCGCCCAGCTCGAAATTCATCACCATCTGCGCCGTGACCTCCGCCGGAAAGGCCGAAACCCCCTGCGCCGTCACCCCGTGATTGCCCGCAAAGACGATCACCTGCGGTTTTTCCAGAACCGGCGCCGCCTCTCCACGCCAGCCCGCATACCAGATCGCCAGATCCTCCAGCCGCCCCAGCGCGCCGGGCGGTTTGGTCAGCACACCGTTGCGTGCCGCCGCCGCCTCCGCCGCCTGTGCGTCGGCATCGGGCAGGTCGGAAAGAATCGCGGCGAATTCGGAAAGGGTGGAAAAGGCTTTCAACGGCATGGTCAGTCCTCGTATAGTCGTTCCCGAAAACCTCTAGCGCGTTTGGGCGCATCTGGTGAAGCCGAAAACGCACGAAAGCGCTACATGACCGACAAAACGCCCGCACTGGCAGAATGGCACGACATCCGGGTCGCCTTTTCGCTGCTGACCCGCCTGCCCGTCCCCGTGGACCATGCCCGCGCCGGAGAACGCGGGGCACGGGCCGCATGGGCCTATCCGCTTGTCGGCACCGCCCTTGGCGCGCTGGCCGGAATGCTTGCCGCCATTGCCCTCTGGCTCGGCGCCCCCGCCGGCATGGCCGCAGCGCTGGCGCTGGCCACCCTTGCCACCGCCACCGGCGGCATGCACGAGGACGGGCTGGCCGATTTTGCCGACGCCATGGGCGGGCAAACCCGCGAACAACGGCTGGAAATCATGAAAGACAGCCATATCGGCGCATTCGGGGCCATTGCCCTGACCCTCGCCCTGCTCGCCCGCTGGTCCGGCATCGTCCCCCTGTCCGGCTGGGACATGATCCTCGACCTCGCCGCCGTCGGCACCATCTCGCGCGCCGGCATGGTCGTTGCCATGGCCGAGCTGCGCAACGCCCGCAAAACCGGCCTCTCCGCCGCAACGGGGCGCCCGACGCAAGGCACCCTGCTGATGGCACTCGGTATCGCGCTGGCGGCAACGCTCGCGCTGACAGGATTCGGCGGGCTTTACCTGTTTGTCATCGGCCTTGCCGGAACCCTGCCGGTCCTCTGGCTGGCGGAACGCACATTGGGCGGCCAGACCG
>JALSHL010000217.1 GCA_026982255.1 Paracoccaceae bacterium
ACACCCGCAAGAACGGGTTGAGGCTGGTCATCGGGTCCTGAAAAATCATCGCGATTTTTTCGGCCCGTATCCGGTTCAATGCAGCGCCGGAAATATTCAGGATTTCCTCACCCTCGAATTTGACGCTGCCGGTTGCGGTTCCGTTGCGCGCCAGCAGCCCCATCAGCGCAAACACCGTCTGGCTTTTGCCCGAACCGGATTCGCCGACAATGGCAAGGGTTTCGCCCTGCTGCATATCGAAGCTGACGTTGTTGACGGCCCGCACCAGCCCGTCGGGCGTTTTGAATTCGACGCTAAGGTCTCTGACTTCTAGAAAGCTCATGTCGCCCTACCGATCCTTCGGGTCCAGCGCATCGCGCAGACCGTCGCCAATGAAAAAGAAACAGAACAGGCTGACCACAAAGAAGGCCAGCGGAAAGACAAGTTGCCACGGCGTGCCGTATTGCACCGTGCCCGCCCCTTCGGAGATCAGCGCCCCCCAACTGGTGTTCGGCTCCTGCACACCCAGCCCGAGGAAGGAGATAAAGCTCTCGGTCAGGATCATGCCCGGAACCAACAGCGTGGCGTAAACCGCGACCACGCCCAACAGGTTGGGGATGATGTGGCGGGTGATGATCTTGAAGCTGGAAACACCGGTGGCCTGCGCGGCTTCGATGAACTCCTTGTTCTTAATGCTCAGGGTCTGGCCGCGCACGATGCGACTCATATCCAGCCACGACAACAGACCAATTCCGAGGAACAGCATGAAAATCGAGCGACCGAACACCACCAGCATCAGAATCAGAACGAACATGAACGGAATGGACATCAGCAGATCAACGATCCGCATCATGACCTGATCCGTGCGCCCGCCGACATAGCCGGATATGGCGCCGTAGAGCGTGCCGACGATCACCGCCACCAGCGCACCGACAACCCCGACCATCAACGAGATCCGCGATCCCTGCACAACGCGGGCATAGAGGTCTCGCCCAAGCTCGTCCGTGCCGAAATAATGGCCGGTTTCAAACGAGGGCCTGCCCTTTTCGGCGACCATCCCCAATACGCTCCAGTCGATTTCCTCGTTGCTCCAGGCCGCAAGATACTGCCCCGTCAGCGAGAAAAGGATAATCAGGGACAGGATCACCAGACTGATCACCGCCGCCTTGTTGTGCATGAACCGCCGCCGCGCGTCGGACCAGAGCGAGCGCCCCTTGACCTCGTCCATTTCGGCGATATTTCGGGCCAGATCATTTACTTTTTTGCTATCAACCAGCATCTCCAGCCCTCCTTAGTAGCGGATTTTCGGGTCAATCCAGGCGTAGATCAAATCCACAACCAGATTGAACAGAATGGTCAGCGAGCCGGCCAGAATGGTAATCCCCATCATGACCGCATAGTCCCTGTTGGTGGCGGAGTTCACATAGAAATACCCCATACCGCCGGTCGAGAAATAGATATCGATCACAACCGACCCCGTAATCATCCCGACAAATGCCGGCCCGAGATAGGAAATCACCGGCAACATCGCCGGTTTCAGCGCATGACGCACGATGATGGTGCGCTCTGGCAGGCCCTTGGCCCGTGCGGTGCGGATGTAGTTGGAGTTCAGCACCTCCAGCATTGACGAGCGTGTAATGCGGGTGATGGAGGCCATATAGCTGGTGGAAAGGGCAATCACCGGCATAACCAGATATTGCCATTGCCCCCCGTTCCAGCCCCCGCCGGGCAACCACCCCAGCCAAAGGGTAAAGACGATCAACAGCAGTGGCGCCATGACAAAGTTCGGCAAAACCTGCGCTCCGACCGCCACGCCGCTGGCGACATAGTCAATCACACTGTTCTGCCGGATCGCCGCAATTGCCCCGAGCGTAACACCGACGGAAACTGCAACGATAAAAGAAATGCCTCCGTATTTCAGCGTGATCGGGAAACCCTGCGCGATGATCTCGTTCACGCTGCGGTCCTTGTATTTGAACGAGGGGCCAAAATCGAAATGAGCGACCACCCCCCAGGTGTAGTTGACAATCTGCTTCCACAGCGGCTGGTCCAACCCGTATTTCGCCTCGATATTCGCCAGAACCTGCGGCGGCAAGGGCCGCTCGGATG
>JALSHL010000218.1 GCA_026982255.1 Paracoccaceae bacterium
TCGATCCGCTGGTGATCGAAGTCACGACGGATGTAAACACCGGAGGCGCCAATTATGTCCTGTTGGCCGACGAGCGGATTACTGTCGCCTCAGGGGTGACGATTTCGACCCGTGACATCGGTGCGGGGAGCGATTCGTTCCGTGACCAGTCCCAGGGCAACTCGGGCAACCTTACCCTCGAGGCGCCCCGGATCGAGGTGCTTTCCGGTGCCGCTCTGCTTGCCTTTGCCGATAACGGATTTACCGGCGGTGATATTCTGCTCGATGCGCATATGGATGATGCGGTGGATTTGTGGACTGCACCTCTTCCGACGGGGCGGGCCGAAATTTCGGTGACCGGTGCCATTGTCTGGGGGAATGACGTGACCTTCCGGACCCGGGTGGTGAAGGACAATCTGCTGGCGACCCCTGGGGCAGTCAGCGACTATGTAAACGGTATATTCGGGGGCACCGGTATCGGTGTAATCGACAGCTTCATATCCGCCCAGCTGTCAGATGCGGATGCTGCGGTGGCCAGTCTTCTGAACAATCTGGATGCGGCCAACCTTCCGGCTGCGGTTATTGCCGAGGCGTACACGACTGTGGAGGACAGCTATATCATCGCGTCGGGCGATGCGCGTTTCACCTCGCGGGCAGAGACGCAAATTGTGCTGGATCCAGACAGTCAGGCCCTGCCTGTGGCGGTTGCCCTTTCCGATACTGTTGCGATTACAATTGTCGATGACAACCAGATATACACGGGCGGGGATCTGCAGGTGCGGGCGATTGCACGGGAAGATCTGGTGTTGAGCGCCGGCGGGGCGGATTCCGGTTCCGACACCAATCTGGCGCTTGCCATCAGTGCCCGCAGTTCCGAGGCCACGGCCCGGCTGGACGGGTCCACCTACTGGTTGCCCGATTATGATTTCATCCCCGACCTTTTCCCGATAACTACCGCTGCGACCGGCGGGGTCACGGTTTCCAGTCTGGTCGAGAAAGACATTACCATAGACGCGCGCTCCGGTGGCAACAGCGATGGCAAGGGGCAGGCGGTTATCCTGTCTTATGACGACACGGTATCGGATGTTCTTGTCGGTACGACCGTGCGCACCGGCGATGCCGATCTGACGATCGAGGCCAATACCGTCTATGAACGGTATGAACTGAATGCCCTGGTCGATGATGAACCGCTGGACGATCCCGACAACAGCAACACGGCGGGGATCGATATATATGGCGGAATGATCGAGGGGTTTCGCAGCGGAATTGGCGAGCTTGTCGGCGGTGCCAGCGTTCTGGGTGGCGCGGCCTTGGTGGTCGACAATGTGGATACCGTCACCACTGCCACTTTCGAGAGCGGGGCTTTTTCGGCCAGAACCGACCCGGACAACGAAGTGGCCAGCGCCGACACGTTCCTGAATATCAGTGCCAAAACGGATTTGGGTGCAAGCGTGCTTACCGCCAATGTGGGCACGCCGGGGGGTGACGGGCTGAGCGCGGGCGGCAGTGCTATCTTCTCGGACCAGAGCAGGGTGACCGAAGCGCAGCTCGATTTCACAACGATATGGGCCCGGCCCGGTCTGGATATTTCCGCAGAACTTGTCGGAAGCTACGAGGCCGGACAGGAGACCACCGGAAGTCAGGACCTGAACCTTGCCTACGGGCGGGTGAATACGGACTGGACAACCCGCGCCGCAATAAACGGGCTGTTTTCCGCAATGCACACGATTGATCTGGCCGCGCGCGAGGACGTCACGCTTGTCAACCGCCAGACGGCGACCACCTTTGCCAACAATGCGGGGGGCAGTGCCGGCATATCGCGCATAAACTACGGCTCGTCGGTTCTGG
This sequence comes from Paracoccaceae bacterium, assembly GCA_026982255.1. Taxonomy (GTDB): domain Bacteria; phylum Pseudomonadota; class Alphaproteobacteria; order Rhodobacterales; family Rhodobacteraceae; genus NORP23. The sequence continues at coordinate 1,828 of JALSHL010000218.1, forward strand.
CAACCGTTTCGGGAAGCGCCATAACAACCGATGTCGGCGGCGCTGTCGCCGTGACCGCTCTGAGCGAAAGTATTGTCGAGACTATAGCCATGCGCAACGGCAATATTACCGGCGATCTGGGGCAAGGGGCGGCCAGCACGGCCATTCTCGTTTCTTCGGGCGAAGTGCGCGCGGAAATCGCCGGTTTTTCCGATGTGACAGCAGGGTCGCTCGCGGTTGCCGCGACCGACCGGACAGCGCGTCAAGTCGTG
>JALSHL010000219.1 GCA_026982255.1 Paracoccaceae bacterium
TTACCAGATCATGCGCCTGTCCGGGCATCAGCCTGAAGTCGATGAGATTGCCAAGGGCGTCCGTCAAAGCCAGAATTTTGGTGGTCATGCCACCTCTGGGTAGTGTCTCGAAAGTAGTGGAAATTGATTTCAGGCACCTCCGGGCGGGTTGAGTTTTGCGCCGGTCAGGCGGCTTGGTCAAGGGTTTCGTCGGCGATGGGTTGAGACAGGGTTTCCCAGCCGTCGACCTTTCGCATGACGATCTGCCCCGAGGCCATCAAGGCCCAGAGCAGCATCGGCACGGTCTCGGCGCATGGCAGCACGGTCTGGGTCTTGATGCGGCGGCGGAATTCCTCGTTCAAGCGTTCGATCGCATTTGTGGTCCGCGCCGATTTCCACTGGCCTTGCGGCAGGCGGGTGAAGGTGAACAGCTTGTCTCCGGCTTCCTCCAGGCTGTCGGCCACCGCCTTGGCTTTCAGCCGCCATTTTCGCAGAAACGCCTTGCGGCGGGTGGCGATTTTCTCGGGTGTTCTGGCGTAGATCATGTCGCGGTAATCTTCTGTCAACTCATCATGCATATGCTTGGGCGCCTTGGCCAGAAGGTTGCGGTGCTTGTGAACCGTGCAGCGCTGGATCGGCAGGTCTTCGCCCCAGAGGGCGACGAGGGCGGCCTCGAGCCCCGGTGCGCCGTCGACGATGACGAATTCCGGCCGTTTCAGCCCGCGCGCGTCGAGATCATCGATGAACTGGCGCCAGGCGGCGGTGCTCTCTCCGCCCATGTTCATCAGTGATAACAATACCTTCTGCCCATCCCGGCGCACGCCGATGGCGGCGAGAACCGAGATATTGGTGGCCTTCCTGTCGATCCGCGTCTTGATCACGGTGCCGTCCAGGATCAGCCGCACGATGTCCTCATCGGCAAGGCTGCGGGCGCACCAGGCCTGCCAGTCGGTCTTCACCTTGCGCCAGGCGCGGCTGACCACATCCTTGCTGACCGCCCCCTGAAACAGGCCGAAAAGGGCGCGCTTGACCCGCCGTGTGTTGGTGCCCGACAGATAAACCGAGGCGATCAGCGCCTCTGCCTTTTTCGTCAATCTTTGGTAGCGCGGCAGAGCTTTTGAGCGCCATTCCGAGGTCTTGCCGTCCTTGCTCGGGATCCGCGCGCGCGGGATGTTCACGGTCTCAGGTCCAAAGGTGCCGGTCAATTGCCGCTTGCGGTGCCCGTGCCGATAGCCGGCCTTTGCCTCGCCGCCGCCGCCGCCGCCGCCGCCGCGACCGTACCGGCAGCGGCCCAGAAACTGCTCCAGTTCCTCCTCGAAAACCGCCTCGATCAAAACACGGATGTTCAGGCGAAGCCGATCCTCGATCGGATCATAGCCAACGTCATTGGCCAGTAGCGCGGATGTCGATGTTGCTGTATTCTCTTTCATGGCGTGATTTCCTTGGCGGTTCCAGCCGCCGGTTGGGTGGTTTTAGCTCACCCGGAGATTACGCCGTCCTCGAATTTCTACCAACTTCGCGACACTACCACACCTCCAACGGTACAACACTAAACGTCGAGGGCGACTGCCCATTATGGGCAGCCGACCTGCTTGTTCAACAAAGGCGAAGACCCAAAAGCCTGTACGCAAGGCGTTTACCCCTGATCACTATTATTATAGACGGTATCAATACTGACTTTAACCCATTGTAATAATACAATATTCCCGTTAATTACGCTGTTGAGATGGCGCTAAACATGCCCCGTTTGTCAAAACCCGTCGAACTTCTGGCGCAACATTTCCGGCCGTTCCATGCCATAAAACCCCTACACTCGCAGAGACTTGCCAATTGATGATCGATTTCATGCGCGCCGTAGTCAAGCGGGGACATCACACGGTAACGGAAATCAGCAATACAGCAACTGGCACTGTCCGAATACATCGGCACAGCGGGAAAAGGGTGTTTGTAAAGCATCCACCCCTGCGGTTCCTCTTGAAAATTATCCTATAGACCTTTGCCCGTTTCCATTGGCATAAACGGGAAAACAAACGAGGCATGCCAATGAAAATCGCAAACCGCACCATATCCCCCGACCACCCGCCGCTGGT
>JALSHL010000220.1 GCA_026982255.1 Paracoccaceae bacterium
CGAATCCGCGCGGCTGGCGGGCGGTTTCACATGGATGGTCTTGTCGAAATTCTTTTTCAGCAGCAACAGCAGCTCCTGCTCCGCCCCGCCGGCCAGAACCTTGGCAACGAAAGTGCCGCCCTCCTCCAGCACATCGAGCGCGAAATATATCGCCGCCTCGACCAGCGCCACGATCCGCAAATGGTCCGTCTGCTTGTGGCCGGAGGCACTCGCGGCCATGTCCGACATCACCACATCGGCCTTGCCGCCCAGCCACTCCTTGACCTTGGCGTCGGCGCCCTCTTCCAGAAAATCCAGAACGTAGATATCGGCACCGGCAATCGGCTCCACCTCCTGCAAATCGATCCCCAGAACCGTGCCGGTCTTCTTGCCCTTGCGTTCGCCCAGCGCGTTGACCTTGTCCACCGCCACCTGACACCAGCCGCCGGGCGCACAGCCCAGATCGACCACCCGCGCGCCGGGCACCAGAAAGCCGAAACGCTCGTCCAGTTCCTTGATTTTATAGGCCGCGCGCCCGCGATATCCCTCGGCATTGGCCCGCTTCACATAGGGGTCGTTCAACTGCCGCTCCAGCCACAGCGTCGACGAGAGCTTACGCCCCTTGGCGGTTTTCACCCGCACCTTCAGGTCCCGCTGCCCGCGCCCCGAGATGTTCTTTTTACCCTTGGCCATGATCGTCCCAAACCCCGTCCGCATTCATCATCGAAAACAACATCCCCTCGCGCAGGCCGCGATCGGCAACGCGCAGGTAATCGGTCGGCCAGATGCGGATCAGCGTCTGCAGAATCGCGCTGCCCGACATGATCAGATCGGCACGGTCGCGCCCGATTCCCGGCTCGCGCCGCCGCCCCTCCGGTCCCAGATCGAGGAACCGCTCGATCACATTATCCACGTCGATGGAGCGCATCTTCAACCCGTCCACCTTGTTGCGATCATAGCGCCGCAAGCCAAGGTGCATGGATCCCAGCGTCGTCACGGTCCCCGAGGTGCCGATAATCTGCAACCGGTCCAGAATGCTGGCGTGAACCAGATCCTGATAGGGGGTAAATTCCTCCAGCGCCTCCTCGAAATAACAGGACATCAGCGCGAATTTCGCCCCGTCCTCCTGCACATCGGAAAACCGCTGCATCAGGGTGGCCACGCCCAGCGGAATGGAAATCCAGTCCACCACCTTCGCCCCGTCCGGCATGGCGACCTCGCCGCTGCCGGGGCGCAGGTCGATCATCGCCTTGGCTCGCCGCTCGGCCGGCACCCGCGACAGATCGATCCACACCAGTTCGGTCGAGCCGCCGCCGATATCCACCACCATCACCTGATCCACATCCGGCTCCAGCAGGGGCGCGCAGCTGACCACGGCCAGACGGGCCTCCTCCGCCGGATTGATGATTTCCAGGTTCAACCCCGTCTCGCTGCGAATCCGGTTCATGAAACGCTCGCCGTTGGTGGCACGGCGGCAGGCCTCGGTCGCCACGAGGCGGGCGTTTTTCACGCCGAGCTTGCGCAGTTTGTGCGAACAGACATGCAGGGCCTGAAGGGTCCGGTTGATCCCTGCGCGCGACAGCGAGCCGGTGCGCTCCAGATCCAGACCGAGGCGCACGGATTTGGAGAACGCATCCACCACGCGGAAATGCGCCCCCTCCGGTTCTGCAATCAGCATCCGGCAGGAATTTGTCCCGAGGTCCAGCGCGGCGTAAAGCGGTTTTCTGTCATGCACGGCATTTTTGCCAGCCACAACCCGCCCGCCACCGCCCCCCACACGGGTGGTTTCGGAATGACGTTTCGTCATCTTGTCTCAGCCAATCTCTTCCGCGCGCGAAACGCCGCAGTGTTTGACTGTAAGGTATAGATGAAAGCCCCCCGACGCAAGGTCGGGGGTATCGGATCAGGCCACGTCGCTGGCGGCCACGCCCACGCCGACGCTCTCGAAGCCCAGCGCGCGGCAGATGTTGTAGACCAGATCGGGGTTGTTGAGCGTATAGAAATGCAGGTGGTCCACGCCGTTGGCCTGCAGATCGTCGCATTGCTCGGCACAGATTGCCGTCG
>JALSHL010000221.1 GCA_026982255.1 Paracoccaceae bacterium
CGCGGCGGGCAAAGCGGGCCAGACGGGCATTGGCAATCTCGGCCTCGCGCGATACCTTGCGTATCCCGCGCTGGCCCGCATTGCCGATGCCTTCAAACTCGGCTTTGACCTTGTCACCGCCCACCGCCCACCGCGGCAAGGCGGACGGATACCCGTTTTTCAGCCATGATTTATTTTCCCGTAGTTAAGCGTTCGCTACCGACAAGGCACTTGCAATATGTATCATGTTGTGATACGCATCATTCCCATGATCATAAGCACCAAGGGCAAGCTGGCCGCCAGCGCAGTGAGTGACCGGTATGGCAAAGGCTTTCCCGCCAATCTGGTGAAGCGAACGCGTGCCATGTTTTCCGCTCTGGATGCGGCAACCGTTATCGAGGATCTCCGGTTTCCACCGGGAAACCACCTCGAGGAACTGAGAGGCGACAGGGCGGGGCAACATTCGGTTCGTATCAATGGCCAGTGGCGTATTTGCTTTACCTGGACCGATCAGGGACCGGCCGACGTTGAAATTGTGGACTACCATTGAAAGGGCATCATATGACTATCCTGAAAAACCCTTCCCATCCTGGTGAGGTTCTGAAAGAGCTTTATCTTGATCCTCTGGAAATGAGTTCTATTGCGCTGGCCAAACGCCTGAATGTCCCGCGCACCCGCGTTGAGCGGCTGGTAAAGGGCGAGACATCCCTGACGGCGGACACGGCAATGCGGCTTGCCACCTTCTTTGGCAATACGCCGGAGTTCTGGATGAACCTGCAGCGCGCCTATGATCTTGCGAAAGCCCGCGAGAGTGTCGACGTTTCAGATATCGTTCCCCTCGAGGCTGCCTGATCCGCTTTGCTCGTTTAACTTCCGCACCATCACCGCTTCGATCGCGGGCAGGATTTCCGCGACCGGCGCGGGATCGATCCCGAGCGCCGCCGCCATGCCCAGCGCCGCGCCGAAATCCCAGCCGGTAATCGTGCCGGATGGCGACAGGCGCAGTTGCCCGCCAAGACGACCGACCAGATCCCATATCTGTATGCCCACATAGGTCTGCGGCCGGTTCAGGATTTGCGGGCAGGTTTCGCAGGTGTTTTCGCAGGCGTCGCAGTATCCATCGCCCCCGCCGAGGACCCATTCGGCAAGGGCGACGAGACGTTTTTTTCCTGATCCAGCAACAGACCACCCGCGACGTATTCGGTCTGGAAAGCCTCGAACAGGGGCCAGACATCCAGCAGCGCGTCGATGCCTTCGGGGCTGACGTCAACCGGTTGGCCGTCCTCATCGCCCACGCCCTCCCAGTCGGTAATGGCAATACGGCCCAGCGCCTTGGCGAACACCAGCGCGCTTTGTTCGTCGCCCGCATCCCCGGGCAGAGCCGAAACCGCAGGATCGTTGCGCGCCGCTACCATCAGCGCCGTCGTCAGAGGCAGCAGGCGGACACGCACCCGGTGGCCAAGGTCCAGCCACGCGGGTTTATTGGACAGGTTCAGTTTCAGCATATCAGTAGCTCGCAATCTGGTTTTTGAGGACAACCGTGCACATTTGCCCGGCGGTAGCGTTAAAGGCGGCCTGCCAGTCAAAGCTGGCCTGAATGCCCTGCGGCCCCTGCACCTCGATGCGCGGGCGGGGGAGATAGACTTCGTGGGCGGTGATGCTCAGGCTGACATTGGCCGAAATACTGTAGGCAAATTCCAGACTGGCCGCCGTGCCGTTCAGCGCCTGATCCATCAGGGTGGTGTCGGCAAAGCGCACATCGATCCGGCCGGTGAGCGCGGCATTGGACGGGTCGGCCCCGTCGATACGGCCATCGGCGCGGATGGTCTCGATCCGGTCGAGATTGTTGGCATACTGGATGTCGGCCGTGACGATATTGCCCAGCGCCGTGCCACCGCGTTTGATCGAGCCGTTGAAATGCCCGAAGCGTTGCAGGGTCCATGTGGTAGGGGTGCCAGCAGCCGTGGTTGTGGCCACGTTTTCCCCCTGGGCGATCAGCTTGGCGGTGGCGGTCAGCAGGCCCGAGCGCTGCATCTGCCACGAGAGCTGATCCAGCACGCAGCCGGTATACATGGCAAAACGGGGGATTTCCGGCATGGCAACCTCGATGGCCATGCTCGGCAGGGTCCAGCCGCCGGATTTGAAGGTGTGGGTTTTGTTGGTGGTGCCGGTGGTGACGGGCGCGCCGAACGCCGCTTTGAGCCAGAAGCCGAACGCCTCGGCATCGATCGGCACCACCACATCACCATCCGCCGTTACCGCATCCTTTATCGGGGCCAGCGGATCGCGGCCGTAGCCCAGCAGTTCGGAGGTCAACAGCGGTTGCTCCGCCCCCAGTGATGCGCTGGCAAACGGCATCCGGAAATACCCGCTTGCCGGAGCGGTGCCATAGGTTGTTTCGAACGCAGCCGCGAGTTGCGACCGCGCGCCTTGTGCGCGTGCCATAGTGTTTTCCTTGTTTTGGTGGAGATCGTTCCACGGGGGTCAGCCGAGAGGATCATCCGTGGTGTAAGTCAGAATGACCGGAATAGTTGCGGCCTTGAGGGCCGCAGCACCTTCCACCGGCATATCAACCGGTTGCGGGGCCTGTGCTTCCAGCCAGTCGCAAAGCCCGCCCAGAGTGCGGTCGGAGGCAAGGGCGGTGCCGATGGTCTGCAACAGGGTGTCAAAGACAGTGGCCCGCGCGGCAGCGGTCTTTCCTTGCACGATTACTTCGACCTCGACTCGGTGCTCATAATGGTATTGCAGCGGTGACAGCGTGACCTCTGGCGTTCCGGGGTCGCCGTCGCGCAGGATCACGAGGCCAGCAAAAGGCAGGCGCTCGGGCAGTACCTCTTCGCGCAGCACGGTGGCAGCGGGCATGGTTTGCAGCGCCGCAAGCAGGGCTTGCAGGATGGTTTCTCGGGGTGTGGGCATGGGTTTATCAGTCAGATGTGGTTACGGTTATTTCACTTAATTCTGTTATTACACTTGTTATTGCGCGATTCATGTGCATATAGACAGGTAAGAAAAGGGAGAGACCCGATGGCAAATGCCGCTGAAAAACTTGAACACAATAGCCTCATGGATCGGCTTCCGACCGCCGAGGAAATCGACAGTGCCGCCCATGCCGCCACCGCCATTGCTGTGGCGATGGAACTGGATGGCGGCCTCAAGGTTTCCGGCGAAAACGGTGATCTGGTCAAGATTGCCCCTGCGGTTGGCGAGCTGATTATCGAGTTGCTCGGCCATGTCAGCAACGGCAACATGGTGACGCTGGTTCCCGTGGGCACCATGCTGACCACCCAGCAGGCGGCTGACATGCTGAATGTTTCGCGCCCCTATCTGACCGGCCTTCTGAAAAAGGGCGAGATCTCCTTCGAGGAAGTCGGAAAGCACCGGCGTGTCCCCCTGAAAGCCCTGATGGAATACAAGGAAAACAAGGCGCGCCGACAGGAAGAAACCCTGCGCGAACTGTCACGGCTTGGTCAGGAATATGATCGGGCATGAGTTTCGTTGCCAATCCGTTTGTCGTCATTCTTGATGCCAATGTCCTTTACCCGTTCCGGACGCGCGATGTCCTGTTCAGCTTTGCGCATGCCGGTTTGTTTCGGGCGCGATTCACCGATGAAATTCTTGATGAATGGACGCGCAACCTGATCCGGAACAAACCGCAACTGGAAGACAGCGTTCGCCAGCAGGAGGCGGCAATCCGTGCTGCCTTCGATGAATGCCTTGTCACCGGCTACGCGCCCCTCATCCCGGGCCTGACTCTTCCGGATGAAAACGACCGACATGTTCTGGCGGCTGCCATCAAATGCTCTGCCCAGATTATCGTGACGGAAAACCACAAGGATTTTCCGCCTGACACGCTTGAGGCATATGGCGTCGAAACGCTCGGAGCCGATGACTTTCTGGCCAACACCTATGATCTGTTTCCCAAGAGCGGGGTGCGAGTGCTGAAACAGGTCCGGCAGCGTTATGATAATCCACCATTCACCCGTTCCGAATTCCTGATGGACCTGATTAAAAACGGCCTACCAAAACTGGCGGCATTGGCGCGGGCGGATATCGAGTATCTGTAACATACCGCAAAACGCGCTTACCCCTCCACCCACTTCTCCACAATCAACCCCGGCACCGATCCCGCCACCTTTTCCGCATCCCGCGCCAGATCCAGCCGTTTGCGCAGTTTCACCTGCGGCACCAGCAGAAATATCGGCGCGCTAACCTGTCCACGCCCGGTTTTAGAGCGCGAAGCTACCGCCGTGCCGCGCGTATTTATCCGCGCTTTTTCGGCCACCAGCAGGCTCGGCCCGTTGCGGCGATAGATGAACCGCAGCCGCATGCCTCGACGCCGCTCCCATTCCGCCGGTGTCATGCGCGCACCGCGACGGCCTTTTCCGGCGGCCTCGGTCGGGATTGCCAGCCAGAAGCCGGATTTCGAGCGGATAAGTGCGCCGCGATCATGGGCGTTGAGGATTTCCGGTGCGTTGCTCCAGATGAAGGCGGCGGCATTGATGCTGTCGCCGCTGGTCGGATAGGTCCGGTTGCGGATGGTGCGCGGCAGGCGGTGGCCCAGACCGGCGCGGGTGATTTGGTCTCGCCAGTCCTGTTTCAATTCCGCGCCGGCGGATTTCATGGCGGCGGTCACCGCGCGCTCACCGGCTTTGATCTCCTGTTCCAGCAGGGCGACCAGATCGGGCGAGAACGCGACGCTCAACCTCATAGCGGCACCAGTTCCACCGTCCAGATCAGGCGTTCGCGGTCCCGCACCGGTTCGCCCTGCACAGTATAAAATACCCCGTCGATATCGATCCGGTCGCCGGTTGCAAGGCCTGGGGCCTCGCCCACCCGAATGTCGGCAACCACGGTTTCCGACCAGACCCGCGCCGCGCCGAACCCGGTCACGGTATCGGGCGAACGCAGGATCAGGCGCAGGGAGTGCCCCGAACCAGCGCCACCCGGGAACCACGTCGCCGCTTTGCCCATAACAGGGTTGGCAAACAACGCCGCCAGTGCAGCATCCGTCGCGCCCATTAAACGGTGCCGTTAAGGCGCACGCGGCCGATGGTTTCGGAGGCGCTGCCGCCGACGGCCAAAGCCGCCGCGCCGATCAGCGTGTTGCCGGTGGCGGTCGTGGTGGCCCGCCAGTTGGTGGCGTCCCAATAGACCTTGGCCCCGATTGCCCAGGATTGCGAGGGGGCTTTGGCCAGATCAAAGACACCGGTCAGCTTGATGGTGCCTTCGGAACCATTGGCAATATCGCCGGTGGCCACGCCGAACAGCGCGCCGAGTTGCACCGCGTCGCCCGAAGCGATGGCGGCACCGGAGGTGAAGGACAGGCGGTCGCCTGTGGAAACATAGTTTTTCATGGGGGTTCTCCGTCAGAAGGGTTGATTACACACCCGCGTTTTTGAACAGCCCGCGCCAGTCGATGGCCTTGGCGGCAAAATCGTGCCGTGCTTTGATCTCGATGCCGTCAACCTCGAATCCCGAGCGGGTTTCGGTATAGACGCCTTCCTGCCCGTCGAGATAGGCGTATTCGATCGTATCAACCCGCGAAGGGTCGGCCGCCAGAAACCACGGATCGTTGCCGGTGGAGGGGATCAGGCGCGGCTCCTCGATCACCTGCAACCGCCCCGCGAATGTGTTGACGTCGGCCGTGGCCGAGGGTGTGGTCTGGGTCATCTGTTTGCGGGCTTCAATAGCGCGCGCCCCGGGCGGCGTGATGATGTAACTCGGCAGGATCGAAATCAGACGGCCCTCCAGCCCCTTTTGCGAGCCGAACTTGCGATAGGCCTCGCCGAGCGCGGTTTCGGTCACACCGGCGGCGGTGCCGAGGTTGCCGTGGCTGGCGTGAAACAGCGCCTTGTTGTCGGCCATGGTCGGATTTTGCGTGAGGATCGCGTAAACAATATCGCTTTCCAGATCGGCGGCGGCCGCACCGAAAGCCGAGGGGATGCGGGTGAAGGCATCGAGATCATCGTTGATCAGCACCTGACGGGTGATCGCCACAATCCGCCCGTAGGTGGCCAGCGCATAGGTTTCTTTGCCTTCGCCGATGGAGCCGTATTTGAATTCACCGCTTTCCAGCACTTTTTCCAGATCCGGCGCACCGGCGATTTGCGTGCGACTGACCGGTTTGAAATCGGTAATAGTGGCGCGACGTGCCCAAGCCGCAAAGGTGCGCGGGCTGCTGGCGTAGGCCTGGCGCAGGGTTTTGTTGGCGACATTGGCAAGGATGATCGGGAAGTCCGAAGTGGACATGGCACCGGCGGCGCGGGTGCCGAGCGCCTCGCCGGCCAATTCGAGGCGGGACATGCCACGGGTCGAATGGCCGTGACGCTCCAGCGCGTGGCGGGCCAACTCGATCAGGGACATGCCGCGAAAATCCCGCCCGTCGGAGGTGAGTTCGTGCGACGCGGGGTTATGGCGATGCAGCAGGGCACCGGCGACGGCCTCGCGATAGGCGGTGTCGGCATCGCCATTGCCACGCGCCATGGCGGGGGCCGGTTCATGCACGCGGCCCTGTAGTGGGTCGGCATCGGCGATCTTGTCGAGGATTTCGGCGCGGGCGGCATCGAGGGTAGCGCCACGCCCGATCAGATCGGCCGCCAGAGTATCCAGATCATGGCGGCGGCACAGGGTCATGATTTCGGAGGCGCGTTGGCGTTCCTCGCTGCGGATGGCGTCCGGATCGGGCCGTGTGTCGGCTTCGGGCGCAGGGGTTTGCACTGTGGTGCGGGTCTGCACTTCGACTTCTTCACTGCGGGCCTCGGTGGTGTCACCGCCCGCTTTTTTGTTCTTGGGCATTTTGTTTCCTTTCGTGATTTCGGTTTCCTGCCGCGTCAGAATGCAGGGGCTGTGGGCCTCGGTTTGATCATCGCTGCGCACCTGCGCGCCCGGATCGGCCCCGATGGGAACGGCGGAGATTTCCAGCGGCTCCCAGTCGACCGCGCGCCAAAGCTCGGGTGCGCCGTCGCGTTTTTCGATGTCATAACGATGCACGCGGTAGCCGACCGAGACATTGCGGATGATGCCGGCGGCGATATCGCGAAACACCGGCTCCACCTCGGCGCGTTCGGAAAATCGGATGGTGGCGGTGCCGAGACCGTTTTCAATGCGGGCGGAACCGGCCTCGACCACGCCGAGCACGGATTCCAGCGATCCCGCACGGTGGGTGTTCAGAAACGGTGCGCCCGCGTTCAGGCGCTCCAGGCGCACGGCGTCGGGATCGACTGATAGTTCTTCGTCGATTGCATCCTGAAACAGCCGGTTGCGGCGCACGGTGGCTCCGCTGGTCCAGACAATCTCGACGGTGCGCGCGGCCTCGTTCACGGTTTCGGCGCGCAAATGCGCTTCGCGGCTCAGGGCCGGAAGCTCTATAGTGGTTTTGGGCATATTTATCTCCTTCAGGTATTACCCTGATCCGGCGGCTGGCTCGGGTCCGTGGTCTGGGCAAGGCCCGCCTTGCTGACGAGGCGCGGATCGCTGTCGAACACCAGATTGAGCGCGTCGGTCTTGTCGGCAAAGGCGGCCCAGTCGGCAATCAGGGTTTCGGGATCCAGGCCGCGCCGCGCAATCTGTTGTGGCAGGCTGGAAAATCCGGCCCGCACCTCGAGCATGTCGGCTTGCGCATCCTGCAACGGGTTGACGCTTTCAAAGCGGGGCGGCGTCCACTGGGCCGGAATATGCGCATCCATCGGCAGCAGTCCCGCCACCTGTGCCATTTCAATGAACCAGCGCCAGATCGGTTGGCAAAACATCGGGATAATTGTCTGGTGCTGGATCTGCGCCACCATGCGGCGGAATTCATTCAAACCAACGCGCGAGGAGGCAAAGTTCGTCTGGCTCAGATCGCCGGTCATCAGCGCATAGGGCACGCGGAAACCGGCGGCGATGATATGGAGCTGCACGCGGTGCCATTCATAAACACCTGCGGTGCTGGCGGGCTGGTTGAACTTGATATCCTTGCCACCGCGCGCATAGGCGATCAGCCCCGGCTCGAACTGCTCCACGCGGTTGCCGTCGGCGTCCTGCACCGTGGGGGCGATCGACATCTGGTCTTCCTCGGCACCGAACACAATGCCGACAAGGCAGGCCTCGGTTTTCTTGCGCACGAGTTCGGCGTTCTGCCAGTCATCGACATCGCGAATGGCGCGCATCGCCGGGGTGCCCCAGGGCACGCCACGGTTCTGCACCCGCTGGCGCTCGAACAGATGCGCAACCATGTCGGCGCGCAGGCGCACCGGCGAAGTTTGTGCGGTAACCAGGCTGTCGCCCGGGTGGTGGGGGTGCATCCAGTAGGCCACGCGCTTACCGGTTTTGTCGTATTCGATGCCCTGACGAATGCCGGAACCATCGCGCAGCCGGTTGATGCGGGCCTCGTCGAGATGATCCGCCTCGCGCAACTCGATACGCAGCGGAACCCCTCCGGCGGCATTCTTGCGCTGCGGACGCTTGAGGGCAAACACATCGCCACCCTCGATCATTTCCCGCACGGCAAGGCTCAACAGCCCCTGAAACGTTGTGTGCCCGTGGGCATCACAGCTGGCCGCCCAGCGCTGCCAAAGCTGATCGACGGTCTTGTCCAGCTCCGCATCGCCGGTATTGGCGCGGGGAATAATGCCCGAACCGACGATATTGTTGACCAGCACCTGCACCGCCTGCGCTGCAATGGCGTTATTGCGCACCAGATCGCGCATGCGCGCCCGCAACAGGGGACCGGCCACGGCAATCTCGGTATCCGCCGAGGTGCCGCCCGCCACCCAGCCGTCGGTGGCCCGCCCGCGCGTGGCCCCGTCATAGCCACGGCGCATATTGGCAATCGCCACTCGGGCGGCATAACGGCGCGAGGCGGTGCGCGGCGCGATGCTGGAAATGGCTGCGTCCAGCAAACCCCAGCGCACATTTGGTTTGGTTGTTTTCATCAGCGCGCCCTGCGCGAGGTGGCAAACCCCGCCACCGGCAGGGGCCTGCCTCCGGCCTTGGCCATTTCCCCCTCGATCACGGAAATCCGGCGCAGCATATCCTCCGCACTGCCGTATTCCACAGATTTGCCGTCATAGGTCAGGCGCAGCACGCCAGCGGCAAAGGCCGCCTTCAATGCATCCAGCTCGGTTTGCGTATATGCCATATCTCAGAACCATTTTCCTCTGCGCGTTCCCATCCAGTCGGAGGGGCGGCGCTTTATGTGTTGTTGTGTTGGCCGGTTCGGCACGCCTGCAGGCGCTGCCTCGATCTTTCCCGGCCGCAATTGTTCTTCCAGCTGCTCCCAGCGTTTCTCATCCCAGCGATCAATCCCCATCAGCCACGCGGCCGCGCGGGCATAGACCCGACAATCCAGCGCCTCGTTGCGCTCGCGCATCTGCTGCCATTCAAGTTTTTGAAAGCCCTGACGGGTTTTGGTCACCATCAGATGCTCGGCGGTCAGCTGGCGGAACCACTCGGCGGGCGTGCCTTTCGGGATGTGGACATATCCGGCAGGCCATTCACTACCTTCCGCCAGTTCATCATCCGTGGGCGGGTTCAGCCGCAGCAGGCGGTAAAGCTCGGATTTGAACACCGCGCCCGCCACTTTCCACAGCTGCACGCCGCGTTTGAGCTTACGCCCGCCCTCGGTGGTTTCAACGTAAGTCGGCCCGTCCACCGGTGTGGAGCGGTCAAACCCGCCCACGCCCTTGATGGCAATCACCTGACCCCGACCGGCCGCGCGCACCCAGGCGTAAACCATGGCGGTGGTGACCCCGTCGCCGGTATCAATTGCCATGCGCGCCAATGCCATGCGGGCACCATCCACATGCGGCCATGTGGTGGCGAGGAATTCCGACAATTGCGCCCAGACTTCAGGGCTGGCGGTATCGCCATCAATCACCACATGCTCGATCAGCCAGGATTGCAGGTTGCGGCCCCAGCCCCAGATGTCGATCTCGATCCGGTCGCGCTGCACATCCGCGCCCGCCGTCAGCACCAGCACACCGGCGGGCACATGGCCGAGCTGGTAATCCTCGCGCCGCTCGTAAAGCCGCTGCCAGTCAGGCGCTTCGCCGCGTTCCTGCCATGTCTCGCCCAGCACGGTGTTTTTGAGGGTTTTCAAGGCGGCGTCATTGCCTACCGCTTCCTCCCAACTGCGGGCAATTTCCGCCCAGCCCAGCCAGCCCAGCGGCGAATACAGCCCGTTGATATGATAGCCGACCACACCGGCCGCCTCGGCCACCGTGCGGGTTGCGTCATCGGCGGTCGGCATCCAGCAGGCCCCGTTGGCCTCGTCCATCATTTGCGTTTTGAACCGTTCCTCGATCGGCTCCTCGCAATGTTCGCAGACATAGCGCGCGGTTTCGGGGTGGCCTTTTGCCCAGCGCAACCGCTCGAACTGCAACCACTGCATACCGCCGCAATGGGGACAGGGCACAAAATACCGCCTCTGGTCGGACACATCATACTCCCGCTCGATCCGGCTCACGCCCTTGATGGTCGGGGTCGAGGTCAAAAACACCTTGGCGCGGTGCCCGAAACTGATGGTGCGGGCCTCCGCCAGTGCAATCGGATCGCCTTCGCCGTCAATGTCGCCCGGATAGGCATCGACCTCGTCCAGAAATATCCAGCGCGCCGGCATCGAGCGCAGGCCCACCGCCGAGTTCGCGCCGGTCAAAATCAGCTGCCCGCCGGGGAATTGCTTCGCCAGAATGGTATTGCCGGAATCCCGCGAGCGCGACGGCATGATCAGCGCGCGCAGCTCGGGGCTTTCCTCGACCAGCGGGTTGATCCGCTGCTGGCTGAGCCGCTTGGCCAGATCGACCGTCGGCTGCACTGCCAGAAACGGACCCGGTGCGCGGTGGATGCAATAGCCGATCCAGTTGTTGCCCGCTTCGGTTGCGCCGACCTGGGCGGATTTCATGAACACAACGCGGCGTGCGGGGTGGCTTGGCGACAGCGCGTCCATAATCTCGCGCATAAACGGCGTGCGGGCGGTGCGGTAGGGACCGGCTTCGGAGGCCGAGCGCGACGACAGGATCCGGTGCCTGTCCGACCACTCGGAAACCGTCAGCAGCGGGTCCGGTGCAAGCCCCGCTTTCCAGGCGCGCAGGAGTTCGTCCGCACCTTCAAACCCACCCTCAAACCCAGTGGCAAATTCACCTGAGCGCAATCTCTATCTCCGCCATGTCGGCGAGGTGGGCGCGCAGGTATTTATCCAGCACCTGTTCGGTCAAATGCGTATCCACGCCCAGTTCGGCCGCCATATTGGCCGCAACGCGCGAGGGCCAGTTCAGCCAGGCATCGCGCTCGCGCCGCGCCAGATCAAACACCATGGCGGTGGCGCTGCTGCGATCGACCAGCTCGTCCTTCATCTTTTGCAACCGCAGTTTGGCGGTTTGCGCCTTCAGCACCTCGTTGGCCATGCGGGCGCGCATAAAAGACATTTCTCCGCCGGTCTCCGACAGGGAGCCGGCATCGCGCAGGGTTTCATCCACGGCGCGGAGAGCAGATTTGGGCACCGGCTTGGTGGTAGCCCGCGCAGATTGGCCCCGCTGCATGGCGGGATCGGTTTGCGTTGCCCACTGCCGATCGGCCTTTACCGGATCAATGGTGCCGTCCGCTTCCACCGTGATCCGGCCCGCCGCAATCGCCTTGCGCACAGCCTTTTCGCTGACCCCGCGACGGGTGGCATATTTCCTGCGTGAAAGGCCCATTTCCGGCATGTTTCCCTTGTTGGATTACAATCATATGGCCGCCCATAAAGCACTGAAATTACGTCGATTATCGTTGATTAGACCTGTGATAAGAGCGAATCTGATGACAACGAAAAGGAGCAAAACCATGACAAGCAAAACCAACCAAACCGCCCCCGCCGACCTGCTGGCCAGCATTGCCCAAAAGCACCTCTTTATCGAGACGCTGGAAGAGCGCAAAAGCGACAGCCTCGACTTTCACGAGGTTTCGGTCTGGGGCGTTCAGGCCGCGCTAGAGGCCGCCTACGCCGCAGGGCTGGCCGCCGCACGGGAGGCAAAATGATGAGCAAACTTACAGAAACACAAACGCTTATTCTTTCCCGCGCGTCCCAGCAAGATGACCGAATTGCCCTGCCGCTGCCCGACCGCCTGCGGGGCGGGGCCGCCAACAAGGTAATCGTACCGCTGATCAAACGCGGGCTGCTGGACGAGGTCGAGGCCGACATCCGCAACGGCGAACCCACATGGCGCAAGACCGGCGACGGCCACGGCATCACGCTGGTCATCACCGGCGCGGGGTTTGAGGCTATCGGAGTTGAGCCGGTTGTGTCGAAACCGGAACAGACCACACCGAAACCCCGCGCAGGCACCAAGCAGGCCATGCTGATCGAGATGCTCGAAGCCCCCGACGGGGCATCAATTTCTGAAATTGCCAAGGCCACGAAATGGTTGCCGCATACTATTCGCGGGGCCATTTCGGGCACGTTGAAAAAACGGCTGGGGCTGACCATCACCTCCGAGAAAATCGAGGGGCGCGGGCGAACCTATAAAATCGCCTCCTGATCATTTCCAACCATTGTTGCCGCAGTCCGGTTCGGGCGGCGGTATTCGTTTCCCAACTTGGCGTTTGACCGACACAAGGCGCGAAATGGCGCGTTTGTTTCATAGTGCGGCCTCGTCAGCCGTCGTTATCAAACCGAGCCGCAAGAATTCGGAACGCATGCGCTGCAACCAAGGGAACCACGCCGTTGCCGCAAAGTCGAAGTCGGTCCACGCGGTTGGCCAGCCCATCAGCGCCTCGACGAACAGAGGGTTCAAGCTGCGGCGCTGATCGCAGGTAGTCTTGCCAGCCTGCGAGATCGTCAGGGCTTGGCGGGAATACACGGCAAAATTCGCCAGTTGATCCATGTGGTTGCGCGCCGGTGGCAGTTGCCGCACATGTTCGGGGCTGTTGGTGCCCTTCCAATCTCGCGCCAGCGGTGTCGGCCACAGCGAGTGGTGCGACCACTGCGGGTGGTGCGACCACATCCCTGCCACATGGCTCAGGTCGGCTGTTCTGCGATTGCCGCCGCTCGGCTTGTTGCCGTTGCTTGCCAAGGGCGTGGGCCACATCGCCGCCTTGGTCGCGAGATTCATCCCGTGCTTTCCGGTCAGTTGCGACGGCGTCGGTTTCGTCTGCCGGTTTTCGTTCGCGCTGGCTCGCGGTGTCGGCCAGTTGGTTTCGTCGGGCGAGGATGAACAGCCGCTGGCGTTTGTGCGGCGCGCCGACTTCTGCCGCCGTAAACAATCCTTCCGTAACC
Source organism: Paracoccaceae bacterium (assembly GCA_026982255.1). Taxonomy (GTDB): domain Bacteria; phylum Pseudomonadota; class Alphaproteobacteria; order Rhodobacterales; family Rhodobacteraceae; genus NORP23. Next base: position 13,211 of record JALSHL010000221.1, read on the forward strand.
CCGTAGCCCAGGCCTTCCAGCTCGCCTCTGACCTCGCGATAACCGAGGTTGAGGTGATTGGCGACATTTTCCAGAAACACCCATTCGGGTTGGCATTCACCGATGATCCGCGCAAAGTGTGGCCATAGATGGCGGGGATCCTGCGCCCCCTTGCGCTGGCCCGCGATGCTGAAAGGTTGACATGGATAGCCGCCAGTGAGGATATCCACCGTTCCACACCACGGGTGGCCATCGAAGGTGGTAATGTCGTCCCAGAGAGGTGCTTTATCCAGGGCCTTGTCTTCCATCCGCGCCACGAGGATGGCCGCAGCGTAACTTTCCCGCTCGACGTAACACACAGTTCGATACCCGCGGCAGGCAATGGTGAGGCCGAGGTCGATCCCGCCAGCTCCGGCGCACAGCGACAGGCCGAAGAACAGATCTGCGGCTCCGGAAGTGTCTCCGGAGGAATGTAGAGCCAACTCATTCACGGGTCTCAGCGTGGGGTTGTCGCCAGTTCGGCGAAGGTCTGATCTGTGCCATCCAGCGTTGCGGCTTGGCCGGTGAACTGCTGCCAGCGCTCCACCGCCACATCGACGTAGGCGGGGTTCAGCTCGATCCCGTGACAAACGCGGCCCGTGGTTTCGGCCGC
>JALSHL010000222.1 GCA_026982255.1 Paracoccaceae bacterium
GAGTGGAACTGATGGAAATGATGAAACATATCTACCGCGAAACTCCGTCGCAGACCGCCGGCCCCTATGTGCATATCGGCTGCACGCCGAATTTCTGCGGTATCGAGGGGGTCTATGCCGAGGACCTCGGCGCGAAGATGCTGTGCGAGGATACAAGGGGCGAGCGGATCACCGTGCGCGGTATCGTGTTCGATGGCACCGGTGCGCCGGTCAAGGACGCGCTGGTCGAGATATGGCAGGCGGACGCCAGCGGCATCTATGACGGAAACGAGGGCAACGATCCCGCCTTTTGCGGTTTCGGTCGCTGCCCCGCCGATCCCGACACGGGCGAGTTTCTGTTCAAGACGATCAAGCCCGGCCCGACAAATTTCACCGACGGGCGCAAGCAGGCGCCGCATATCACCTTCTGGATTGTCGCGCGCGGCATCAATATCGGCCTGCACACCCGCATGTATTTCGAGGACGAGGACAATTCCCACGATCCGGTTCTGGGGCGCATCGAGTTGTTCGAGAGGGTCAAGACCCTGATCGGTCGCAAGACGGGCGAACACGAATATACTTTCGACATCCATCTGCAAGGTGACGGCGAGACCGTGTTTTTCGATATCTGATGGCGCGGATACTTCTGGTGCACGGCTCCTGCCACGGGGCGTGGTGCTGGCAGGATGTCCTACCGTATCTGGCCGGACACGAGGTCAGCGCCATAGACTTGCCGGGGCATGGCGCGGATCAGACGCCTGTGGGCGATATTACCCTCGACCTTTATGTCGATGCGGTGCTGGCGGAAATCGAGCGGATCGGCGCGCCGGTTGTTCTGGTCGGACATTCGGCTGCCGGCATCACGCTGGCCAGCGTTGCCGAGCGCGCACCGGAGAAAATCGCGCGGCTGGTGTATATTTGTGCCTATGTGCCGCAGGATGGCGATGATCTGGTTTCCATGCGCAAACGTGCCAAGCGGCAACCGATATTGCCCGCGATACGCATGGCGGAAGACGGGGCGAGCTATGCCGCCGATCCTGCGCTGGCCGGCAGCATTTTCTATCACGACTGCCCTACAAGTGCGGTGGAGCGCGCCCTGCCCCGTTTGTGCCACGAACCGGTTCTGCCCCAGCGCACAAGGGTTTCGCTGGGTGAAAACCATACCGGAGTGGCCCGCAGCTATATTCTGTGCACCGACGATCATACAATTCCGCCGGAGGAACAGGAAAAAATGGTTCGGGGATGGCCGGAATCGGATATCATCCGGCTCGACTGCGGCCATTCGCCGTTTTTCGCCTGCCCCGAAACACTCGGGGGTATTCTGGACACACTCGCCAAAGGTTCCACATGACGAAACCCTGCATCATCTGCGTTGCCATCACCGGATCGGTTGCGCAAAAGACCCATAATCCGGCCGTGCCGGTCAGCATTGCCGAGCAGGTCGAAAGCACGCAGGCGGCCTTCGAGGCCGGAGCCAGTATTGTCCATTGTCATGTGCGTAACGCGGATGGGGCACCATCCTCCGACCCTGAAAAATTCGCCCGCCTGCAAGAGGAAATCCGCAAGCATTGTCCCGGCATGATCATCCAGATGTCCACGGGCGGGCGCTCGGGGGCCGGAAAGGAGCGGGGCGGGATGCTGCCGCTGCGGCCCGAGATGGCCTCGCTTTCGGTCGGATCGAACAATTTTCCGACGCGGGTTTACGAAAACCCGCCGGACCTCGTGGAATGGCTGGCAGGCGAGATGCGCAGGTATGACATAAAGCCCGAGATCGAGGCCTTTGACCTCTCGCATATTTTTCAGGCCGCGGCCATGGCGCGGGACGGCCGGATTGTCGGCCCGCTCTATGTCCAGTTCGTTATGGGGGTGAAAAATGCCATGCCGGTCGACAAGCGGGTGTTCGATTTCTATATCGAGACTCTGAACCGTCTGGTGCCCGATGCCGAATGGTGCGCCGCGGGCGTCGGGGTCGGCCAGATTATCGTTAACGAATGGTGTATCGCCGCCGGTGGCCACACG
>JALSHL010000223.1 GCA_026982255.1 Paracoccaceae bacterium
CATGTCCGACCTGCTGTCGCCCCGCCGCGCCCGCGCCATCGCCCGCCCGCGGCAGGTGGCGATGTTCCTGTCCAAGACGCTGACCTCCAAAAGCCTGCCGGACATCGGCCGGCGTTTCGGTGGCCGTGACCACACCACGGTGATCCATGCGGTGAAAAAGGTCGAGGAGCTGAAAATGACCGACAGCCAGATCGCCGAGGACGTGGAATTGCTGCGCCGGATGCTGGAGGCGTAGGGTAGCGGCTATCCGGGCCGGGCGTAAAACTGCTGCCGATGGGCCTCAAGGAAATCCTGCGAGGGTAAAAACCGCTCCGGCATGTGCAATTTCCGATACTTCACACGGTTCAATGCTTCGGCGGCCTTACGGGGCAGGTTGTCCGCGACCAGCAACTCGTAGTTCTCGCCGAAACTGATCAGGTGCTTGTCAAAGGCGCGGTCGTGCAATGCGTTCAGACAGATGCCGTTGTGCGGGTTCAGCCGCGTTTTGGCGCGCTCTGCCCAGCCGATAATATGGCTGGCGACCAGCAGGCGGGGGTCGTCGATATCGGTCAGGGCGCATCGCGAGTTGTAGGATGTAAGGACCATCCGGCGGAACAGGTTCTGTCCGCGCCGCTGCGTGGTTTGCGCAATACGGTCTGTGCCTTCGCCAAAACCGTGCGCCTCGGGTGCCGGCGTTTGCGTATATTGCAGATCGCCGTGCATTGTTTCCGCGACCGCGAGGATGTGTTCGGGATTGGCAAGAAATTCCTGCCAGACCTGTTTGTCCAGCGCACTGGAATTGGCCATGCCCTTGCGATCCAGACTTTCGTCGATTCCTGCGAGGTTGCACATTTTCAGGGAAACGGCGCCGGGGGTGCGTCCGATCTGGCGTGCAAGCTGGATGATTTTCGGGTTGCCGGAATGGATTTGACCGAACGGCGTGACGAGATACAGCACAAGCGCGCGCTGTATGTCCTCTCTGCTCCACAAGTTTCGTTTGGCCATGCCGCATCCTGCGGGAATACCGGAGTGATTGCAATCGGCGGGTGTTGGCAAGGGCCGATGCCCGGGGCGCTTGCGGCCCGGGCTGCGCCTGCCTGCCCCCCGGCAGGCGCATTCGCGCCCGCCCAGGCAGGCACCGCCCTTATGTCGGTTTCCGGCCGCGTTTCCCCCACTAAACCCTTGATCTTCCGGCCCCATAGGTTAGGGTTTCTGTCCGAATAACATACCGAATAACGAGGGTAGTCCCATGAAAGCCAGCATCGAACGCAGCGCCCTGATGACCGCGATGAGCCGCGCGCAGTCGGTGGTCGAGCGGCGCAATACGATTCCGATCCTCGCCAACGTGCTGATCGAGGCCGAGGGCGACCGGATTTCCTTTCGCGCGACCGATCTGGATATCGAGGTGATCGACAAAATCACCGCCGTTGTCTCGCAGGCGGGGGCGACCACCGTTGGCGCGCATACGCTGCATGAAATCGTGCGCAAGCTGCCCGACGGGGCGATGGTGGAACTGTCCGACGATCCCGCAACGGGGCGGCTGGAAATCCGGGCGGGACGTTCGCATTTCAGCCTTGCCACCCTGCCGCGCGAGGATTTTCCCGTGATGGCCAGCGCGGAATACGACAGCAATTTCGCCGTCGCCGCGCCGGTATTGCGCCGTCTGTTCGACAAGGCGAAATTCGCGATCTCGACCGAGGAAACGCGCTACTACCTGAACGGTATCTATCTGCACGCCGCTGACGGGGCGGAGGGCAGGGTGCTGCGCGCCGTGGCCACCGATGGCCACCGTCTGGCCCGTATCGACGCGCCGCTGCCCGAAGGGGCCGGCGAGATGCCCGGCGTGATCGTGCCGCGCAAGACGGTGCAGGAGGTCGGCAAGCTGCTCGGCGATGACGATGCAACCATCGCTGTGTCGGTTTCCGAAACCAAGATCCGGTTCGCCACGCCCGAGGTCACGCTGACCTCGAAGGTCATCGACGGGTCCTTCCCCGACTACACGCGGGTCAT
>JALSHL010000224.1 GCA_026982255.1 Paracoccaceae bacterium
CATGACCGGAGAGGCCAGCAGCAGCACGGCAAGCCAGAGTCTTTTCATCCTGTCACCTCCAGTTGCGAAACCCCGTCCACCTCGGACACCTTCACATACATCGCCCGTTTGCCGAGCGATTCAAACAATTCCGCGCCGGTGCCGGTCATCCATGCCTGCGCCCCCAGCGCGCAAATCTCGTCGAACAGCGCGGCGCGGCGGTCGGCGTCCAGATGGGCGGCAACCTCGTCCAGCAACAGAATCGGCGGCGCTCCGAAATCCTCGGCCAAAGCGCGGGCGTTGGCAAGGATCAGCGACACCAGCAACGCCTTTTGCTCGCCGGTCGAGCAGTTTTTCGCCTCTACCCCCTTGGCGGCATAGGTGGCGTGCAGGTCCGCGCGATGCGGCCCGACCAGCGTGCGCCCCGCCGCCATGTCGCGGTTACGCCCCCCGGCCAATGCCTGTGCCAGCGTTTCCGCCGATTGCTCCGGCGGCATCTCGTCCGCCGAAACCAGCGCCAGTTCCGCCGCCGGAAAGGCCGTCGCCGCCCCCTGCTGCGCGCCCTGAAGCCGCGCCAGCACCTCCAGCCGGTTGGCGATGATTGCCGCGCCGGCCTGCGCCATCTGCCCCTCCAGCGCGCCATACCACGCCGGATCGCGGATCTGGTCCTTCAACAAACGGTTGCGTTCGCGCATGGCCTTTTCGTAGGTCAGCGTCGCCTCGGCATGGGCGGGGTGGAAGCTCATGACCATACGGTCCAGAAACCGCCGCCGCTCGCCCGCGCCTTCCAGCCACAGGCGGTCCATCACCGGCACCAGCCAGACGATCCGCGCCAGCCGCCCCAGTGCCAGTTGCGGCGCCGGTTTGCCGTCGATTTCTACCTGTCGGGGGCCGCCCTCGACCCATGTGGACAGCTCGTGCATCTCCGACAGGCTGTCCAGCACGGCCGAGACCTTCCAGCCCAGCCGCTCCGGCGCGCGGGCCATTTCCTCCACCTGCGCGCGGCGCAGCCCGCGACCGGGGGACAGCATGGAAACCGCCTCCAGAATATTGGTCTTGCCGGCCCCGTTCGCCCCGAAGATAGCAACAGGCCGCCCGTCTGTTTCCAGTCGCGCGGCCTTGTGGGATCGGAAATGCGAGAGCCTCAGCTCGCGGAGCGCAAGGGTCATACCCGCATCGGCATCACGACGTAAACCGCCGAGTCGTCATTGCCTTCGCGCATCAGCGTCGGATCGCCCGAGGAATTGAACATGAACACGGCGTTTTCCCGCTCCACCTGCTGCGCGATTTCCAGCAGGTATTTGGCGTTGAACCCGATTTCCAGCGGCTCGTCGCCATAGGCCACGGCCAGTTCCTCCTCCGCCGCGCCGGCGTCGGGGGCGTTGACCGACAGGACCAGACGGTCCTCGTCCAGCGCCAGCTTCACGGCGCGCGAGCGTTCGGACGAAACCGTGGCCACACGATCGACCGCCTTGGCGAATTCCGCCGCATCGACCTCCAGCCGCTTGGTGTTGCCCTGCGGAATGACCCGCGTGTAGTCGGGGAAGGACCCGTCGATGACCTTCGAGGTCAGCGTGACCTCGGGCGTGGCGAAGCGGATCTTGGTTTCGGAAACCGACACAGCGATGGTTGCATCGTCATCGCCGAGCAGCTTGCCGACCTCCTGCACCGTCTTGCGCGGCACAATCACGCCGGGCATGTCGCCGGCCCCTTCGGGCAGCGGCGCGTCGATACGGGCCAGACGGTGGCCATCGGTGGCCACGGCGCGCAGCACCCTGCCCTCCGCCCCGTCAGCGGCGTGCAGATAGATACCGTTCAGGTAGTAGCGCGTTTCCTCGGTCGAGATCGCGAATTTCGCCTTGTCGAACAGACGGCGCAACACCGGCGCGGCGACGGCGAAATTGCTGTCGTATTCGGCGCTGGCCATCACGGGAAAATCCTCGCGCGGCAGGGTGGCAAGGCTGAAATGCGAACGCCCCGCCCGGATTTCCAGCCGCCCCGT